>DATAIU010000068.1:0-29792 GCA_036262495.1 Allosphingosinicella sp. | reverse complement strand
GGCGGCGGCCCAATCGGCGCGGGTGGGTTTGTTGGTCACCCTTCCCTCTCCCGCAAGCGGGAGAGGGGTGGCTGTGCGTTCAATGCTCACCCTTCGGGCTCTCCATGATTTCGGTGAGAACGCCGCCCATGTCGCGGGGATGCACGAAGAAGACGAGGGTGCCGTGGGCGCCGATGCGGGGCTCGCCCAGGACCCGCGCGCCCTTCGCTTCGAACCAGGCCCTCGCCGCCTGGATGTCGGGCACCTCGAAGCAGAGGTGATGCTGCCCCCCGGCCGGGTTGCGCGCGAGGAAGCCATGGATCGGGCTGTCGTTGCCGAGCGGCTCGATGAGCTCGATCTGGCTGTTCGGAGCGTCGACGAAGCAGACGCGCACGCCCTGCGCAGGCAGATCGAACGGCTCGCGGATCACCTCCGCTCCCATCACCTCGCGATAGTGCGCGATCGATTTCCCGATCGACGGCGTGGCCACCCCGACATGGTTGAGGCGGCCGAGCTTCACAATGCATCCCTCAGGCCGAGGCCGAAGATGAGGTCGGCACCGAGCAGAGCCATGGCCAGCCCGCTCAGCGCATGGAGCGCGAGCAGCGCGCCGAAGCGCGTCCCGCTCTCCTCGCGGCCGAGATAGGTGCGGTAGACCGGTAAGCGGCCTTGGCGCAGGCCGCGAATGACGCGGTACGCGATCAGCGGCACCAGGCCGAACGCGACGAGGCCGACGGCGATGTCAGTGGAGCGTTCCACGATCAGCCGGCCTCGCTCGAGGACGGCGCGCAGGCCTTGAGGACGCGCCCGAGCTCGCCGCGGCCCTCGCGATTCTCGAACCGCGCCGAGACCTGTTTCTTCCCAACGTTCGACGATTCCATGCGCAGCGATCCGGGCGTCGCCGCGAGAGCTGTCGCTGTTTCGGTCGCCGTCAGCTTCTTCTTCCCGTTGCGCGCGAAAATGCCGATCGGGCCCTGCTCCCAGCGCAGCGGAAAGGGCTTCGCGCTCTCCCAGGCGAGCCGTGCCGGCCTGGTGACCATGAGGCTGCCGGGGGTCGTCGAAAGGAACTGGATCGATACGTCGCGCTGGTAGGAAAAGTCGCAGCGGACGACGAGCCTCGACACCCGGTCTTCCGACATAAGCGAGGCCGAAACGGCGCGCGCGCCCGTCCCGAGCTCGTGCGTCTGGCGGTACACCCAGCGTCCGGGCTGCAGCGGCGCGGCATCGACGGGCGCGGCGAGCGTGCTCTGCACGGCGAGGAGCAGGGTTGCGATCATGCGGCGTCAGAGCGGGATGTTGTCATGCTTCTTCCACGGATTTTCGAGCTGCTTGTCGCGCAGCTTCCTCAGCCCCAGAGCGATCCGGCGCCGCGTAGAATGGGGCATGATGACCTCGTCGATGAAGCCCTTCGACGCCGCCACGAACGGGTTGGCGAAGCGCTCTTCATATTCGGCGGTCCGCGCCGCGATCTTGTCCGCGTCGCCTATGTCCTTCCTGAAAATGATCTCGACCGCGCCCTTGGCGCCCATCACGGCGATCTCGGCGGTCGGCCAGGCGTAGCTCAAGTCGCCGCGCAGATGCTTCGACGACATGACGTCATAGGCGCCGCCATAGGCCTTGCGGGTGATGATTGTGATCTTCGGGACGGTCGCTTCGGCATAAGCGAAGAGCAATTTGGCACCGTTCTTGATGATTCCGCCATGCTCCTGCGCGACGCCGGGGAGGAAGCCCGGGACGTCGACGAAGGTCAGGATCGGGATGTCGAAAGCGTCGCAGAAGCGCACGAAGCGACCCGCTTTCTTCGAGCTCGCGATGTCGAGCACTCCGGCGAGAACCATCGGCTGGTTGGCGACCACGCCGACCGTTCGCCCCTCGACCCGGCCGAAGCCGATGATGATGTTCGCCGCATGGTTCGGCTGGATCTCGAAGAAATCGCCCTCGTCGAGCACTTTGCGGATCAGCTCGTGCATGTCGTAGGGCTTTGACGCGCTGTCCGGGATCAGGGTGTCGAGGCTCTCCTCGGCGCGGTCCCACGGGTCCGAGGTCGGACGCTCGGGCAGCTCGTGGCGGTTCGACAGAGGCAGGAAATCGAAGAAGTCGCGGGTCGCGAGCAGGGCCTCGATGTCGTTCTCGAACGCGACGTCGGCCACGCCCGACCTGGTCGTGTGGGTGACCGCTCCGCCCAGCTCCTCCTGCGTGACGACCTCGTTGGTCACGGTCTTCACGACATCGGGGCCGGTGACGAACATGTAGCTTGAATCCTTCACCATGAAGATGAAGTCGGTCATCGCCGGCGAATAGACCGCGCCGCCGGCGCAGGGCCCCATGATCAGGCTGATCTGCGGGATCACCCCGCTCCCCAGCACGTTCCTCTGGAAGACCTCGGCATAGCCGGCGAGGCTCGCGACGCCTTCCTGGATTCTGGCTCCGCCGCTGTCGTTGAGGCCTACGACGGGTGCGCCGACCTTCATCGCCATGTCCATCACCTTGGCGATCTTCTGCGCATGCCGTTCGGACAGGGAGCCGCCGAAGACGGTGAAATCCTGGGCGAAGACGAAGACGAGCCGGCCGTTGATCGTGCCGGATCCCGTGACGACCCCGTCGCCGGGTATCTTCTGCGACTCCATTCCGAAGTCGGAGCAATTATGCTCCACGAACATGTCATATTCTTCGAAGCTTCCGGGATCGAGCAGCACGCTCAGCCGCTCCCGCGCGGTCAGCCGCCCCTTCTTGTGCTGCGCCGCGATCCGGGCCTCGCCCCCGCCCAGCTCGGCACGGCGCCGCCGGGATTCCAGCTCTTCGATCCTCGTCGCCATCCGACGGGCTTTAAGCCCGGCGGCAGAGGGAGGCAATCTGCCGCCGTTCCGGCAAAAGCCGCGTGACGGCTACTTTCCCTCGAACCGCGGCTGGGTCTTCTGAAGAAAAGCGGCGACTCCGGCCTTGAAGTCCGCGCTCGCGCCCGCCTCGCGTTGCGCGGCGCGTTCGGCGGCGAGCGCTTCGGCGAGGGGGAGCTGAGCGCTCTCCCGCGCCAGCTTCCGGATCAGGCCGAGCGCCACCGTGGGTCCTTGGGCGAACCGGGTGGCGAGCGCGACGCTCTCCGAGACGAGCTCCTCGTCCTCGACGACCCGCGCGATCATCCCCCATTCGAGCGCCTTCTCGGCCGGGACGCGCTCGCCGAGCATCATCATCTCGATCGCCCGCGCCCGACCGGCGAGGCGGGGGAGCAGCCAGGTCGCGCCCGCGTCCGGGATGAGCCCGATATTGACGAACGCCTGAAGGAAATAGGCCGAGCGCGCGGCGATCACGACGTCCGCCGCGAGGGCCAGCGAGCAGCCGGCTCCCGCGCAGGGTCCGTTGACCGCGGCGACGATCGGGATCGGGAGCGCGAAGAGCGCCTCGATCAAAGGGTTGAAATGCTTTTCGAGCGCCGCGCCGGCATCCTCGGGAAGACCGCCGCCCGACGCGAGATCGGCGCCGCTCGAAAAGCCCCGGCCCTCCCCGGCGAGAAGCAGGCAGCGCGCGCCGGACGCGCCGGCCTCCTCGACCGCGGCGCGCAGCTCGTCCACGGTCTGGCCGGAGAGCGCGTTGAGCCGCTCCGGGCGCGCGATCGTGACCGTCGCGACGCCGGCGGCGCTGCGCTCCAGCCTGATATGCTCGAAAGCCATGGTCTCCCCCTTACCGCGTCATTGGCCGGCGAGGTCACTCCTCGACCAGCACGCCTTCCTCCGGCGCGTGCAGGCGGAGGCGCGAGACGCGGCGCGCGTCGCCTTCGGTGATCTCGAGCCGCCAGCCGCTCGGATGCTCGACGATCTCGCCGGGTTGCGGAACCCGTCCTGCGAGCACCGTGGCGAGCCCGCCGAGCGTGTCGACATCTTCCTCGACCGCGGCCAGCCGGGCGTCGATCGTCTCGGCCACGTCTTCGAGCTCCGCCCGCGCGTCCGCGTCCCAGACCCGGTCGTCGATCGGGACCAGGAGACCCGGCACCTCCTCGTCATGCTCGTCCTCGATGTCGCCGACTATCTCCTCGACCACGTCCTCGATCGTCACCAGCCCCTCGGTGCCGCCGAACTCGTCGACGACGATGGCGAGGTGGACGCGCTCCGCCCGCATCCGCGCGAGGAGATCGAGCACGCCCATCGATTCGGGCACGTAGAGCGGCTTGCGGAGCAGAGCGGCGATGTCCGGCGGCGGCTCCGCGCCCGACACCTGCAACGTGAAGACGTCCTTGATGTGGGCCATCCCGATGACTCGGTCGAGGCTGTCCTCGTAGACGGGGAGGCGGCTATGTCCGGCCTCGGCGAAGGCGGCGACGAGGTCGGCGAAGCTGATCGTGCTGGCGACCGCGATGATGTCCGCGCGCGGCACCGCGATGTCGGCGACCGTGCTTTCACCGAAGTGAAGCAGGTTCTTCAGCATCTGCCGTTCGATCGGCGAGAGATCCCCGACGATCGGGGCCTCGCCCTCGTGGCTTTCGATCGCCTCCTCTATCTCCTCGCGCAGCGTGCCCTCGCTGTCGTCGCCGAACAGCAAAGCCCTGATGCCGCGCCAGATGCCGCGCTCCGGGAGGGTCGAGGAGTCGTCGGCCATCAGGCCATGACCTCGTAGGGATCGGCGATGCCGAGCGAGGCGAGCGCCCGCCGCTCGAGAGCCTCCATGGCGTCGGCCTGGGCATCGCCGTCCTCGTGGTCGTGGCCGACGAGGTGGAGCGTGCCGTGAACGACCAGATGCGCAGCGTGATCCGTGATCGCAATCCCCTTTTCCTCGGCCTCGCGCGAGCAGACGCCGTGGGCGACGACCACGTCGCCGAGGAGAATCTCCGCGCCCTCCGGAACGCCTTGCTCGGGATCGAACATCGGAAAGGAGAGAACATTCGTCGCGCAGTCCGTGCCGCGCCACGAGCGATTCAGCGCGCGGACCTCGTCGTCCCCCGTCAAGCGCACCGAGACCTCGACGGAGGCCTTCCCCTTAAGCAGGTCGTCGCGGCCGGACTCGGCGAGCGCGGCGCACACCGCGCGCGCGGCAAGCGCGGGCCAGTCGGTGCTACTGTCCCATTCTTCGGAGGCGTCGGCCTCGATCTGGATCATGTCGCCTTGCCTTCATAGGCTTCGACGATCCGGCCGACGAGCGGATGGCGGACGACGTCGCCGACGGTGAAGCGGACGGTCGCGACGCCCTTTATCCCCTCGACCTTGGCGACCGCGTCCGCGAGGCCCGACTTGCCGGGCTCGGGAAGGTCCACCTGCAGCGGATCGCCGCAGATCACCATCCGGCTCCTCATTCCAAAGCGGGTGAGGAACATCTTCATCTGCGCTGGCGTCGTGTTCTGGGCCTCGTCGAGGATGATGACGGCGTCGTTCAGGGTTCGGCCGCGCATGAACGCGATCGGAGCGATCTCGATCTCGCCGCTGGCGATCCGCCGCTCGACCTGCTCGGCCGGAAGCATGTCGTAGAGGGCGTCGTAGAGCGGGCGCAAATAGGGGTCGACCTTCTCCTTCATGTCGCCTGGCAGGAAGCCGAGCCGCTCCCCCGCCTCGACCGCCGGGCGCGACAGGATCAGCCGGTCGACCGAGCCGCCGATCAGCTGCTGCACGGCCTGGGCGACGGCGAGATAGGTCTTGCCAGTGCCCGCCGGGCCGAGCGCGAAGATCATGTCGTCGCGGCCCAAAGCCTCCATGTAGACGGCCTGCATTTTCGAGCGCGGAACGATCGTCTTCTTCCGGGTCCGGATCATCACCTTGGGCGGCTCCGCCACGTCGGGCGTGATGATCCCATCGAGGCTCGGCTGGCCGGACATGGCGATGATCGCGTCGACCATGCCCGCATCTATGTCCTGGCCTTCGTCGAGCCGGTTGTACAGGCCGAGCAGCACGTCCCGTGCGCGGGCGGCATCCTCCGGCTCGCCCTCGATCTGAACCTTGGCGCCGCGCGCCGCGATATAGACTCCGAGCCGGTCCTCGATCGCCACCAGGTTCCTGTCGAACTCGCCGAAAAGGGGCCCGAGCAGATGCGGCTCCTCGAACTCGATCTCGAGCCGCGCGCGCGGCGCCGCGGGGCTTTCCGCTTTTTTAGGGGGCATCAGGCGGCCCTGTCCGTCACCCCGGCGAAGGCCGGGGTCTCGCGGAGACCCGCCGTGAATTCTTGACCTGAGATCCCGGCCTGCGCCGGGATGACGGCACCTGCCAGGCTGTTCGGCCCAGCCGAAAGGATCTCCACCTCGACCATGTCGCCGATCGGCGCCTCCGTCTCGAGATGCACCGACTGCAGCCAGGGAGTCTTGCCGACCTTCTGCCCGGGCCTGAGGCCAGGCCGCTCGAGCAGGACCCCGGTCCGCCGCCCGACCGTCGCTCGGTTGAACGCGAGCTGCTGTTCGTTGATCAGCGCCTGGAGCCTCTGCAATCTTTCGTCCTGCACCTCGGGGGGGAGCTGATTCTCCATCGCCGCGGCGGGGGTGCCCGGCCGCAGCGAATATTTGAACGTGTAAGCCTGGGCGTAGTTCACGGCCGCGACGATTTCGAGCGTAGCCTCGAACTCCGAGTCGGTCTCGCCCGGAAAGCCGACGATGAAATCGCCCGATATGGCGATGTCTGGACGCGCGGCGCGGACCCGGTCGATCAGGGCGAGATAGCCGGCCGCGTCGTGGCTGCGGTTCATCGCCTTGAGCACGCGGTCGCTCCCCGACTGCACCGGCAGGTGCAGGAAGGGCATCAGCTTCTCGACCTCGGCATGGGCGCGCATCAGGCCCTCGCTCATGTCGTTGGGGTGGCTGGTCGTGTAGCGGATGCGCGCCAGGCCCGGAAGCCGGTCGAGCGCGAGGATCAGGTCCTCCAGACCCCGCCCCTCCGCGTCGCGCCAGGCATTGACGTTCTGGCCGAGCAGGGTGATCTCCCGCGCGCCCGCGTCGATCAGCGCCCGCGCCTCGTCCATCACCGCCGCAAACGGTCGCGAGACCTCGGCGCCGCGTGTGTAGGGGACGACACAATAGGTGCAGAATTTGTCGCACCCTTCCTGGACGGTGAGGAAGACGGAAGGCCCCTGCCGGCGCCGCGCCGGGAGCGCGCCGAATTTCGAGGCGATCGGCATGTCCGTGTCGATCGCCCGCCGCCCGGCCGCGGCCTCGGCGAGGAGCTCGGGGAGGCGGTGATAGGCCTGGGGCCCGACGACGACATCGACGCTCGGCGCGCGGCGCGGGATCTCCGCCCCTTCCGCCTGGGCGACGCAGCCGGCGACCGCGATCATCGGGCTCGTCCCGTCCTCGCGCCTCAGCCGGCCGATCTCCGAATAGACCTTCTCGGCCGCTTTCTCGCGAATGTGGCAGGTGTTGAGGACCACCAGCTCGGCTTCCGCGCCCTCCCCGGCCGGCGCGAGGCCGGCTTCGTCGAGCAGCTCGCCCATGCGCTCGCCGTCATAGACGTTCATCTGGCAGCCGTAAGACTTGATCCGGTAGGTCTGGGGCGCTCTCTTCAGCATCGCGCGCCTATAGGGGAAGCGCGGCGCGACCGGAAGCGGCGAGCGCCGCGACGATCCTGGCCCGGCTCGCCTCCGCCAGGCGCTTGCGGTCGGCCGCCTCGGCCGGGTCTATCGGGGGGAGGAAGCGAATTCTCACCCGCAGCGTCCCGGGCCTCGAGAGCACGCGCTTGACGTTGTCCAGGCCCGCTTCGTCGCCCACCCAGGCGATGTCGCGCGCCCCCGCGCCATAATCAAGCGCGACCGGCTGGAGCCGGACGCCCGGGAGCGGCGGGAAGAGCGAGGCGAGCAGGCTAGCCCGGAACGGCAGCACATCCCGCCCCCCGTCGGTCGTTCCTTCCGGAAAGAGCGCAACCGGCTGCCCTGAGGCGAGCGCCTCCCGCAGCTGGTCGGCCTGGCCGCGGACGCTGCGCCGCTCCGAGCGGGCGACGAACACCGTGTTGTTGAGCCCTGCGAGCCGGCCGATCAGCGGATAGGTCGCGACCTCCGCCTTGGCGACGAACGCCGTCCCGCTGGCGCCCCCAAGCAGCAATATGTCGAGCCAGCTTTCATGATTGGCGACGAACAGCACGTCGCGCCGAAGCGGCTCGCCTTCGACCTCGACGCGCATCCCCGCCGCGCGGCTGACCCAGCCGAGGAAGCGGCGGGGCCAGGGCGACGACAGGCCGAGGATCCGCCAGAGCGAATGGACCGGCACGCAGAGGAGAAAGAGACCGACGATCCAGGCCACCCGAAAGGAGAGGCGAAGGACGGCCATTTACGCTACGCAACCTTCCCGACGCACTCGCCCAGGGCCGTTCGGGCTGAGCCTGTCGAAGCCCTCTCCTTTCCGTTGGGGAAAAAAGAAGGAGGGCCCTTCGAAAAGCTCAGGGTGAACGGGTGCGCGTCGTCGGGTCGGTTCGATCAATTGCCCCGCCTACGGCTTCCGGCCGAGCGAGACGCCGTAAAGCTCCATCCGGTGGTCGACGAGGCGGAAGCCGAGCTTCTCGGCGATGCGGCGCTGAAGCGATTCGAGCTCCTCGTCGACAAACTCGATAACGTTGCCGGTCTCGACGTCGATCAGGTGGTCGTGGTGAGTGGCGTCGGCGGCCTCGTAGCGGGCCCGCCCGTCGCCGAAATCGTGGCGCTCCAATATCCCCGCTTCCTCGAACAGCCGGACGGTGCGGTAGACGGTCGCGATGGAGATGCCGGGGTCGACCGACGAGGCGCGCGCGTGCAGCGCCTCGACGTCGGGATGGTCCTCGGATTCGGAGAGAACTCGGGCGATGATCCGCCGCTGCTCGGTGATTCGCAGCCCCTTCTCGGCGCACAGCGCCTCGATATCGATCCTGCGGGTCATGCAGGAATCGTCTTAGCGCAATCCGCGAAGGGGTAAAGGCTGGCCGGGGAGAGGCATCCCCGGCCAGCCTCTTCCGGTTATTTGGCCGCGCGGCCGCCGCGGCGGCGCTTGGTGCCGAGGCCGATCTTCTTCGCCAGCGTCCGGCGCTGCTCCGCATAATTGGGAGCGACCATCGGATAGTCGGCGTTGAGGCCCCATTTCTGGCGGTAGTCGTCGGGCGTCATCTGATAATGGGTCATCAGATGCCGCTTCAGCATCTTCAGCTTCTTCCCGTCCTCCAGGCAGACGATATAGTCCGGCTTGATCGAGGAACGGATCGAAACGCGCGGCTCGGGTCGGGCCGGCGCCTCCTCGGCCTTCGCGCCCAGGCCGCTCAAGGCGCCGTGCACGTTCTGGATCAGCTGCGGAAGGTCGTTCACCGCGACGCTGTTGTTGCTGACGTGCGCGGAGACGATGTCCGCGGTCAGCGTGATTAGGGTTTCCGTGAGTTCGTTGGTTTCAGCCATACTCTAGCCTGCTCACACTTTCTGCCACTGGGATTGGGAAACGCGCGCCCCTCACGCAGGAATGATCCGTTTTGGAGGTATTTACAACCGAAAATTATCAAAACCGCAAAATTTGGATCAGCGACCGGCCTTTCTCGCCAGAGTCAGGGCGTCATATAGCTGACCGTCGCGCCCATTGTAATAATTCTTTCGCCTTCCGACCTCTGCGAAGCCGGACCGCGTGTAGAGCGTAACCGCATGATTTCCTTCCCGCACCTCGAGATGGAGTTGTTCGGCGCCTCTTCTTTGCGCCGCGTCGATAAAGCGGGCCAGCAGCTTGGAGCCGATGCCCAGGCCTCGCGATTCGCGGCGCACCGCAAGCAAGAGCAGCTCCGCCTCGCTGGCGACGATGCGCGACAAAGCGAAGCCTGCGACCTGTCCGTCGAGCCGCGCCAGGGTGAGCCAGACGCCGGGCATGGGCAGCAGGCCGGCGCATTGCGGCCCGGTCCATGCCTCGCCGAAAGCGGGGTCGAAGCTGTCCTCCATGACTGCCATCACCGCGCCGAGATCGCCGGGACCGCCTTCCTCGATCACGACCAGCGTCGAACCGCTCACGCCATCGGCCTTGCGTCCGGCGCTCGGCCGTAGAGCGGCGTCGGAGGCAAAGCGGCCAGCGCCTCGGGAAGCAGGCACGCGTCGCCCGCGCGCGGACAGGCGGCGACGGCCTGGCCATAGGCCCGGGCCGCGACGAGCGCCGCCGCGCCGGACCCCGCTACCCGTTCGGCGCGGATCACCGCCGCCGCCTGGGCGGGCGTAAGCGATCGAAGCGGGTCGAGGGCTGCGAGCGGATCACGTGCGAAGCTTTGCACGAAAAGCTCGCCATGTCCGCCTTTGACCGCGACCCCCAGCTCGTCACCCTGGCCCCGCACCGCCGCGGCGATCAGGGCGAGGGACGAATAGCCACTCACGGGGACGCCCCACCCGATGCCGAGACCCCGCGCGGCTGCGAGTCCGACGCGGATGCCGGTGAAGCTGCCCGGCCCGCAATCGACCAATATCCCGTCGGGCACGCGGCCGGCGAGCAGCGCCTCGATCATCGGCACGAGCCGCTCGGCATGGCCGCGGCCGACCTCCTCGTGGCGCTCGTCGACCGCCCTGCCGGCCTCGATCAGGGCGGTGGAGCATGCCGGCGTCGCGGTTTCGATGACCAGGATCATGGCCCGGTCAAACGGCCTCGACCGCCTCGACCTCCGGCACATAATGTTTGAGCAGACTCTCTATCCCCTGCTTCAGCGTCATCGTCGAGGACGGGCAGCCCGAGCAAGCGCCGTGCAGGGCGAGATAGACGGTCCCGTTGCGGAAGCCCCGATAGACGATGTCGCCGCCGTCCTGGGCCACGGCCGGCCGCACGCGCGTCTCGATCAGCTCCCTTATCTCGGCGACGAGGGGGGCATCGGCGGGGTCCTCACCATAATCCTCGCTGCCTCCGGCGACTTCGATCCCCGCCGCTGTCGCCGCCTTGAACAAAGGGGCGCCGCTCGAGAAATGGTCGAGGAGGATGCCGAGGATCTCGGGCTTGAGCCCCTGCCATTCGACGGTCGGCGCGGCTGTCACCGAGATGAAGTCGCGCCCGAAGAACACGCCTTCCACCTCCCCGGTCGAGAAGATCGCCTCGGCGAGCGGCGACGCCTCCGCGTCCTCCGGCGACGCGAAGTCGCGCGTGCCCGCCTCCATCACCGGCCGCCCGAGCAGGAATTTCAGCGTCGAAGGGTTGGGCGTGGTCTCGGTCTGGATGAGCATGACCGCCATGTGGGCCGCGCGAGCGGGCCGATCAAGTGCGGGCCCGGACCGCCTCGGCTTGGGGCTCGGCTCGGAGCCATCGCGCCACGGGCCCCTGTGCGTTGCTCAATCGCCAAAGGATCGGAATTCCGGAACGCAGCATCTGACCACCGCGAAGGGGTAGTCGCTCGGCAGCAGGGTCCACGAGAAAAGGTGGGACAGGCCGGAATGCCGCATCTCCGACACGATTCGATCAAGAAGCTCGACGGGAGAGGCCGAAACCAGCTCGTCGTCAAATCCAAGGTCGCACGGTTCCGCCCGGCAAGAGCGAAGCCGCGCGGCCAGAGCCTCTTCCGCGGGGGTCGAATCGGCGGCGAGATGGGAGAGGCTGGCCGCGGAGATCAGCCGACCGCCCCGCATTCGGCCGGTGGGAATCGCCCCGTTCCTGCAGGCCCTTCGCGTCGCGTAAGCCTGGACCGCTTCGCTCACCGCTCGCGCCGCCGCGATCGCAAGCGAATGATGAGCTCCCCAGCCAAAATTCACCCGCGGCTGCGGGTCCTCGGACGCCCGCTCCAGCACCCATGTGCATTGGACCACACTCACTCCGAATAGACGACCGAGCTGAAAGGTTTCGCAGTGTCCGCCAAGGGACTCGATCTGGGCGACGGCCTGCAAAAACGCAGGAGGGGCGTCCCGGACGTCCAGCCTTTTCACGTCCCCTGCGCCTCGGAAATGCCGGGAGCCGACATGCCTCTCGATGATCTCGTACACCGCATGGAGGCGCGCTTCCGCAACGGAATTGCCGCTCGCCAACCCATTGGTCGAGATCTGCTCATCGCTGTCGGAGGGATGGTCGGCCAGATAATATTCGGCGCAAAAACCGCAGATCTCCGCGCCGGTTAGCAGGTCGACGCCGCGCATTACCGGGCGAAGGGCGTTGCCCGAAGCGACAGACCCTGCAGGAGAGCAAGCCTTGGTAACTGCCGAATATACCGGGACGTCCTTATTGACGTCGCCGAGGGGAATGATCTCGATTTTCGGAGGCTGTTCGATCGTGGCCATCTCGATCGCCTCCATATAGCCGGAAGCAAGCGCAGCCTCGATGCCAAAGCCCTTGCCGAGGTTCAGGTAGCCGGATCGTGGGTTACCGCGCAGAATCTCTACCGACCGGATGAGATCGATCCCGTCCGGGGTGTGCTCAATGAACCCTTCGATATCGAATTTCTCGAAATATGGCCGGATGGCTGAAATCGTCTCGGCCGCCGGGATCTGCCGTGCTGAGGTGACCAGATTCTGCATCGGACGCTATCTCCCGGGCGATCGCCGTGACTCGCGATTCGGCGATCCTCCGAACCTCGCGGCGAAAGCGCAAACTGAAACGCGTTCGTCTATCAGCTCGACAACAGAAGTCGGATACATCCTCCCCAGCGATCGGGCCGTCCTATTAATATAACGGGGGACGGGCAAGAGCGGTCGGAGCGAAAGGATTGTGACCATTGGAACCATCTTCGGCAACCACGATCACCCTCATTGCCTTGCTGCCGAGCCAACAGGTCTCGAAATGGCGGGTTGCCGGGCACGCTTCCTTCCCATTATTGTCCGCTGATCGGGAGAGGAGAGGTGGGAGATGTGCTCACGCCGCAGCCGGATCAAAAGCGCCGGGCCGTCCGCGCCGCCGACGCGCGACCGACGTTCCCGAGCCTTCCGACGGCCGCGCAGACCGCCGGCCGGAAGAGCGCAGTGACCGGTTCGGAAGCGAGCCGCGGGCAGAGCCCCGCGAGCAAGGCGCCCCATAGCGAGCTGCTGAAGCTGGCCCAGTCGCACGCGTCCCATTCATTGTTGCAGATCCTCGAGATGTTCGGGGAAGGCAGGTGGCATATCGAGGACCTGAGCGCCGAGCAGCGCCGGGCCTATGCCAGGATCAACGGCCTGAAGGCGCTTCGGATTATCCGGGATCAATTCGAGGATCGGGAATCTCGTTTTCCTCTCAATTCCCCACCGACGACCGCACAATGGGTGCGGACGGGAACCTACGTCCACGTCCGAGGCCTCCTGGACCGGCGCCAGGCTGAGAAGTTGTCGGCGCGGTGCGACGCATTGCTTGGCAAAGCCGGCACGCCTCCGCTCCGGATATTCGAGCATCCCGATATCCTGGGCAGGCCCGAGCTCGAACGGATCGTGCGCGCTGCCCTGGAGGCGGTACCCGATCTCCCCGGGGGAATTGTACCAACGATCGTCAAAAAAAGAGCGCTGGTGAGACGAACCTTTCCAGCGTCGCGTCTTCAATCGCACGAGGGCAATGCCAACAACCAGCATTGGCACCAGGACAGCAACGCCCAGTTCAACGATCGTCCGATGTTGACGCTGTGGATCCCCCTGCAGGATGTTGCCGGTGGGATGAGGCCAGGCCTTCAGCTCATCGACGCTCCGGTGGCCTATTTCTCCAACGTCCACGGGGATTCGTCACCAACCGCCCTGCAGGCTTTGGGTGCAATGTTCCCCGGTGTGCGAGCCGTGACGATAGAAGCGTCGGCCGGCGACGGCATTATCTTCAACGGCCTTACCTTCCACCGGACGTCGACCTCGGCTTCGATGGTTGATCACCGCGACGCCCTGCTCATCCGCATTATCGACAGGAAGTCGGCGGCCAGCTTCCCGGGCGCGGAGCGCGACGAGGACGTTCTCGCGCTTGCCTGAGCTGACGATCCATATGCGGGGCACCGGCGCCGTGGCCCTGGCTTACGGCTATTATTTCACCGCGAGAGGCCACAGGGTCCTGCACAGCAGCGTCAGCGGGAGGTCACCCCCCATTCTGCGCGTTCGCCTGGAAACCCGGGACGGGACCACGCAATCGACCTACGTCCCCCGCTACCTGCCGCGACGAGGCGGGTCCACGAAGCCGGAGGTCACCATTGCGGCCATTTCGCTGGAGGCCGATGGGCCACCGGCCGGCTGGGCCGGGGGCCACGCCAATCGCCGCTCACCGACATCTGACCTGCTATTCTCGAGCTTGTTCGAGGAGGCCGCCTATCGGCAGGCCTTGGCACGCCGCGCGTCGCCATTGCGGCTCATATACCCGATCATTTCATGTGAGTATTGCGCCGAATGCGGCCTCAACATTGCCACCGACTGGGAAGTGGAGCCATTGCGGCCCGCGGGCGAACAGGGTCCGCAGCAATCGGATTGCGATCTGCTGTCCAACCTCGGCTTGTCCGTGTCCGTTTCTGTCGGCGTTTCACGTTTTCGGACTCGATATGTTCAGACTTCCGCCGTCTACGTCGTCCTGATGGCGGTCAAGGCCGGCCTGATGAGTCCTCACGGGGTCGATGCGGAGCTCTTCGCGAGAATCTATCGCGAGCTGGCGGCAATGGCGGATTCGGTTGCCGGCGAGCCTTCGCTCGACCTGTCGATCGATCCGCAGCCCGGCTTCTCGGCGGCTTCCTCGCTAATCGCAATGCTGGAGGAGTCTTCTGCTGAGAATGTTCTGTTCAACAATATCAGATGCCTGGTTCACCATGGCACGCGGAAGTTATCGTCGCATCTTGGCGTGATTCGGCGGTCTTGGTTTTCATACCTTGGTTCACCGGCCGCGCTGCCGGCAAGCGGGACCCAAGACATGATTTCGGCCGTTCTGGGGATAACCGCGAATCCAGACCTTACATCCATTATTTCTCCTGTTACTCCTCGAGCAGCCATCGAGGCTATTGCAACGGATTGACAAAGCATCGCCCGCAGCCAACACTTCGATTGGCCAGAATCTTTCAAACGTTCGACACCCGGCTGCGATGTAAGCAATTCGGGCGTCCATTGTCCTCAGTGCGATGTGCCGGCGTGCCGCTGCGCGCAGCGCCGGCGCAAGACCGCGCTGAGCGAGGAGACACCGCATTGGGTAACGTCACCGTCGTCGTGCCGCCGTCCATCCGCCATCTGGTCGGCGGCAGGGCCCGGGTCCCGGTTCAGGCAAGGACGGTAAGGGGGGCTCTGGATGCGCTGACGTCGGGCTCGGACTCGCTTCGCGCCCAGCTGTTCGACCGCTCGGATAAGCTCAACCGCTTCGTCAGGGTGTTCGTCGACGGGGAGTCTTTGCCGATCGGGTCCCGTGCGGAAGAGAAAGTCGACGACGGAGCCGTGGTCACGATCCTCCTCGCTCTCGCGGGCGGCTGAGCCCATGCTCCGGCAAAACCGAATTGCCGAGCTGCGCCGCGAGATCGAGGAGGTCAGCGCCGCCGAAGCCGCGGCCCGGACAGCCGGCGGCGCCCTCCTCCTCGACATTCGCGATCCCGACGAGCTGGCGCCCGGGAGCCCCGCCAAGTCCGTCCGAATCGGCCGGTCCTTCCTGGAGCTCCAGATCGAGGCGATAGCGCCTGATCCAGAGACGCAATTGATCGTCCTCTGCGCGAGCGGGACGCGCTCCCTCTTCGCCGCCGACGGACTTAGGAGGCTGGGCTACCGATCGGTCGCGTCCGTCGCCGGTGGCTATCGGGCCTGGGATGAGGCCGGTCTGCCGGTCGAGACGGTGAGAACGCTGACCGCGCCTGAACGAGAGCGATATTCGAGGCACCTTCGAATCCCGGAAATCGGCGAAGCCGGCCAGGCGCGTCTCCTGACCGCTCGGGTCGCGCTCGTCGGGGCGGGCGGCCTGGGATCCCCGGCCGCATATTATTTGGCTGCCGCCGGAGTTGGTGCGCTTGGACTGATCGACGACGATCGCATCGAGCGGAGCAATCTCCAGCGCCAGATCCTCCACGCCGATGCTCGGGTCGGCCAGATGAAGGCCCGCTCGGCAGCGGAGACGCTGAGCGCGTTCAACCCGGACGTGAAGCTCACTCTGCACGAGGTGCGCCTCGACCGGTCGAATGCGGACGAGATTCTGCGCAGCTACGATCTGGTGATCGACGGCAGCGATAATTTGCCGACCCGGTACGTGGTCAGCGACGCGTGCGTGCGGCTGAACATTCCGATGATTTACGGGGCGATATTCCGCTTCGAGGGGCAGGTGTCGGTTTTCTGGCCAGGGGCTCCCGAAGGCGGGCCATGCTATCGCTGTTTGTTTCCTGAGCCGCCGCCGTCCGAGTTGACCCCTTCCTGCGCTGAGGCCGGCGTGCTCGGCGTGCTGCCGGGCATGATAGGAACCCTCATGGCTGCCGAGGCACTGAAGATTTTGCTCGGCCTGGGCGACACCTTGGTCGGGCGTCTGCTCAGTTACGATGCCTTAGAAGCCCGTTTCGAGGAACTTGCCCTGGTTCCGGACAAGGAATGCGCGTTCTGCGCGCCGGTCGAGGCCCAATAGCCTTTGCAAGAAGCCGCTCCGCGCGGCGTAGTGAGCCCGTTCTTCAAGAATCGTTTGAAACGCCTGGCAAATCCAGGGCGTCGGCTGCTCGGTCAGCGACTCGCCCGTTGCCGGGCGCGCCAGCAGAAGCCGCCGGTCGCGCGGGGGCGAAGAAACTTTTGGACCCGTCGAAGAGGGTAAGTGCCAGATATGAAACGTTTTCGCCTTTGGGAGGGGTAGCTTGCGGTACTAATTTGATTAAAGTATTACTGTAGCATCTAGAAGGAGTATTGACATGGATGATGTGCAGCAGTTCACTTCGCGACTTAGTTCGGACCCTGAATTCGCGAATCGGATCAAGGGGGCCATGACCGCTCGGGAGATTACGCTCATCGCTAAATCTGAAGGTATGACCCTGACAGATGCCGACATTGCCAAAGCCATCGCGCAAGGCAGCTCGGAACTGACCGACGAGGAGCTTCAGTCGGTCTCTGTCGGCACGCCGATGGCTGCCGCCCTAATCAAGTAGAGACACTTTTGCTGACGTTCCGGTCGCGCACAAATTGCATTTGCGCGCGCGCCGGGGCGTCGCCGGCTACAGCCGAGTTCGACGCGGGAGGCCATTGTCTCTGCGTGCCGTTTCGGCATGTGCATTGGAGCGAGGCACGATGAGCGGGAGTCGCTCCTTCCGGGGAAAGAAGGGCATGTGGATTTCGGCCGGAACGGCCTGAAAAAAGCGCCAAAGCGCGCCTGGAATTAGGATCAACTCTTGGGCGATCAGAAAATAGCCGTGTTCCTTGGCCCCTCGTGCGCCGCAGATGAAGCCAGGATCCATTTGAAGAACGCCGATTATTATCCTCCTGCGTTCCGGGGTTCCTTCTACAATATTATAAATGATCAGTATGACACCATCGTACTGATCGACGGCCTGTTCTACGGAAACCTCTCCGTGTGGCATAAAGAAATCATTCATGCCCTGGACTGCGGCATCGAGGTGATTGGAGCTTCCAGCATGGGAGCGCTGAGGGCCGCCGAGCTCCAGGGGACCGGGATGACCGGCGTCGGAACGATTTTCGGCTGGTACCGGGACGGCACGATCGACGGGGACGACGAGGTCGCCCTGCTGCACGGCGGCGAGGCGGACGAGTATGCGCCCCATACCATTCCGCTGGTGAACCTTCGCTGGAAGCTTGCCGCCCTGAAGGCGGAGGGCTCGGTAACCTCGCAAGCGGAGGCGCTGATCATCGAGAGCGCCCGCCAGCTTTGCTTTACCGAAAGGACAATCGACAAAATCATCGCTCCCTTGGCAGCATCGCTGGACGGCGACGCCGTGAAGTCGCTTCTCGAAAGCCGGACGGACGATCTCAAGAAAACGGACGCCGTCCTCGCCCTCGACCTGGTTCGCGATCGCCGGGTGCCGCCGTCGGATCGGGCCGCAGCCGCCGCGACCCGGCCCTATGAACTCATACACATCAATGCCGGGATAGAATATTACCAGCGGGAGAGACTGGTTTCGATCAGGCCCGGGGGCAGCCGGGGCGGCGCCTCCCTTCAGGACTATCTGACCAGTATCACTCTTCCGGACCCGGCCTTTGCCGACCTGGTCAGGGCCAGAAGCTACCAGCGGCTGATCGTGGGATGGGCGCGCGAGCTCGGGCTCGAATCCGACGGGTGCGACACTCGCGGGGAGCTGCCGTCGAAATGGGATGCCGCGCTCATCGGTCCGGAACACCGCCAGGCGACCGGCCTGACGGTCGTCGACATCGCGAGGGAAGCTCTCGACGAGCGGCTCTGTCAGGCGATGCAGCAGCGCCATTGCGGCGAAGGCGCATCATCCACCCTGGACGCGCTCGACCGCAGGCTGAGCGAAGAAGCGAGCGCCTCCTCGATCCCGTGGCAGCGGATGATCCAACTCGACGGCCGCCTCCTCGACACGCTGTGGCGGCTGGGCGTGATGAAGGGCATTGCCCCAGGCAGGCTCAACGGCGCCGGTGAGCGCGGCGGCCACGGCGCCCCGGGCGGAGCGAAGGACGAGGTCGAACCGATTCTGAGCTTTGCCCAATGGATCGATGAAACCGGGCTGAAGCTCCTCGGCTACTCGCTCGATCCGGCCCGGGAGATACTTCTGGCGCACCAGTTTCTCAATTGCCTCGATCGCCTCGAAGCGGGCCTTGGCTGATGCAATCGTCGGCGCCCCGAATCCAGGAATATTGCGTGGGAACGCAGAGGGTCTGTAACCCCGAGCGAACGCTGGCGAACATTCTGCCGCTTCTGGCAAGATGCGGCATCACCCGGGTCCTCGATATCACAGGTCTCGATCGCATCGGGATACCGACCTACAATGCGGTCAGGCCGGACGGCATCGTCCTCAGCATTTCCAACGGAAAGGGCTGGACGCGCTCGGCCGCCGCCGTTTCGGCCATCATGGAATCGATCGAGGTTCAACACGCCGAATACCCCTCCACCGCGAGCTGGCGCTTATCGGTGAGCTCGGCGGCGCTGCGCAGCGAAGGGCTCAGGGCGATCGACCCTCGGACCATTCTCAGCGATTGCCTTTGGCCCCGGGATGAGTTTGGCGGCATCTACTATTCGGACGACGTTCGCCTCGACTGGGTCGAAAGCGTCGAACTGATCAGCGGGAACAAGGTGATGATCCCGGCCGGGGCCATCTACGTGCGCACCCCGTTCACCCATTATTTCACAAGCAACGGACTGGCCAGCGGCAACACTTTGGCCGAGGCGAGCTTGCACGCCATTTTCGAACTGATCGAGCGCGACGCGATCGCGAGGCTGGTGGGAAGAACAAAGGACTCCCCGCCCTCGGGGCTGCGCGTGATCGATCTGGACGGAATGCCGGCCCATCTGCGCGATCTCGCCGAATGCGTCACGTCGAGCGGGGTCGAGCTGTTTCTCATCAGCGTGCCCTCGGCGATCGACGTCTATACCTTCTGGGCGATATTCGATTGTCCGGGCGAACCGAGTTTCGTGTTGAGCTCTTCTGTCGGATATGGCGCACATAGCGACCCGGTGATCGCGGCCTCGCGAGCGATAACCGAAGCGGCTCAGGCGCGGCTGGCCCATATCCACGGAGCCCGGGAGGATTTGGGGATCGATCACGTCAACCGCCAGCTCACCCCCGCCGAGCAGGCAGAGCGCGCTTCGGTCCGCTCCCGCGCGTTCGACAAGTTCCGGCGGATGCCCGCGCATTCATGGAGCCAGTTCCTGGTCCTCAATCCTCACCGCGCGAAGGGATTGGACATCGAAGCCAGCCTGGCGATGGTTCTGGGGATGCTGAACCGGTCCGGCATGGACCAAGTGTTTGTCCATGATCTTAGCAAGCCCGATCTCGGCATCGCGGTTTCGAAGGTGTTCATCCCCGGTCTGAAGATCAGCGTGAGCATGCTTTGAGGCTTGCGCCGGCTAATTCGCGCCAGGGCCCGCGGCGAACGGTGGAACATCTCCCGGAACCGCGGGAGCGGAGCCGCCCCGCATAAGCCCGCCGCTCAGCAGCGTCCTCACCACCCTGCGGCTATGCTGGTCGTCGAGCAGGACGAGTCCGGCTCCACTCAGGCCGTTCAGGAAGCCGAGCTGATGCCGCGTCGGCTGGCGCTCGTCGTGGAAACGCAGGTTCGCGAAGCCGGCCGGCTGGTCGCCGAAGACCGATGATTCAAGACGATCCGAAAGCCCTCGCCACGCCTGATCGCCGAGTTCGTCACTGGCCAGCCGCAAGACCGCGATACAGCCCAGCCTCCCACAGCAAATCTGATCCGGTCCAGCGCCGCCTGGCGACAAGGCCCCGGCGAGGATTTCGACGTCGCGCCGGGCTGCCGGACTCCAAAAATCCGTGGCGGCGAGGCACAGCCGGCCGAGGATGGTCCCGGCCCGTCCGTGGCACCAGCTGTTGTGGAGCCCCCCACCCCGTGCGCCGGTGCCGCGGCCTCGCCGCAGCCACCTGCGTTCCAGCAGGAGGCTCCGGCGCGCGGCCTCGCCGAACCGGGCAATTCCGCTATCCCGGTGGAGAGCGGCCAGGGCTGCAGTAAGTCCCGAGGGCCCGTTGGAAAAGCCGAGCGTCGAAGGCGCGCCGCCGGGACCCTCGATCGGCCAGGCCCCCGAGCTCGTTTGCCGTAGGAGCAGGGCGTCTCCTATCGCTTCGGCGAAGCGGGCCGATCTGGCCGTGCCGAGCCGCAGCAAGGGGCCGATCAAACCGCTTTGGCCGCGGATCAGGTCGAGGTGCGGGCACTCGCCGACGGAGGTCTCCTCCAATCCGTCCACCAGTCGGGCGGCGAGGTCGCGGCCGCTCGGGAAGCCTGCCGGTGCGGCCCCCAGCTCGTCGATCGCGAGCAGCCCCAGCAAAACGCCGGCCGCGCCGCCCAAACCAGGCGGCTGAGCGCGCCACCAGCGCTGGACGCTGTCATCCCTCTTCGAGTCGACGAGGCCGGCGAGCGCGCGAAAGATTTCGGTCACCAGACGCCCAAGGCTTTCGACCTCGGGCCCGCCCAGCGGAGCTGCGGACCTGGCGAGGCAGGCAAAGAACGCCGCGATACCGATCGACCCGCTGTAGAGCGACATGCGGAGCGGCCGAAACTGGAACCTGGAGCCGTCCTCGGCCAGATCCAATCCGAGCCACCCGATGCCGTCGTCGAAGGCGATGTCGAGCAGCATCTGCGCGATCCCTTGCGCCTGGCCGACTCGAAGGACTCGCGAGAGAGGCGATCCAGGCGCAATCTGCGGCGGGCGCTCGACAGTCCCGACGCTGTGGGCGCGCAGCCTTTTTGCCTCGATGGCTCCGCGGATAATTTGCAGCTGCTGGTCGGTCTCGCTTGCATTGAGGGCTTTCAGCCGCCGCCGGCAGTCCTGCAATCCGCTGCTGCGGAAAAACCCTGCGATTGCCGGCCGACCACGGCCGATGGCCATTTCGGTGCCATCGGTACGATGAACGAAATAGGGAATATCAAGCCGCTGCATCTGGCGCAGCTCGGAGCCGAAAAGGGGCCAGTTCCTCGGCCTGCTATCGGAGACCAGATACAATCTGGCGAGCTGCTCGAGTTTCATTCTCTGAGCGAAGGCCGACCGAAGCGCCTCCGGGCGAATCTGCTGGAGCTGCACGGCGAAATAGATGCGCGTGGCGCGGACGACCATCCGGCGCGGCAGGCCGGCGAAGCCGCCGAGAACCCCGCCCGGACGGAGCCAGGCGCGGCGCCTGTCCATGAGGACGATGCCCTGGTCCCTGAAGCCGGCGCTGAGCGCGTCGATGTGGCGGACCAACGGATTGGACCGCCCGGGCTGCACCGGAAGGCTGCTGTCGGGGACCGGCGGTGCGTCGTTGCCGCGGGCGATATTACCGCCATGCCCTGAAGAGGGCGCCTCGCCGACCGTGGGCGGTGAGGCGACGCCCCGTTCCGCTCCGAGTGCGCTCGTGTCGAGAGCCTGCCTGCGAAGACCTGCAAAGGACCAGGCCGGGAGCGCCTCCGTCCGGACCACCGATTCCTCGAAGATGCTGCCTAGCCGCGAAGCTTCGACGACGCCCGGCAGCGGCGCCGCACGGACGTCGTTCCTGGGGACAGGCTGGAGCAGGGTTTCGCCATCGACCAGGACCAGCTGATCGCCCGCGGCGACGAGGTTTTCCGAGTGGCAGTCGGTGCACCCGAGGACATGAAGCACAGCCAGCAGACGGCCGGCATTGTAATAAAACCGATCCAACTCCTCGCGTCGCCGGGCCGGCTTGCGCCGGACGAACTCCATATAGCCGTAACCGGCCCGGCTCAGGACCTTCAGGGTCTTCAACGGCGGCAGGCTTCCCTTGTCATTCAGATCGTCCAGCGCGCGCTGGTACGCCGCGTCGATCCTCATGTCCCGCGGCTTGTAGACGATCTTCCAGCTTCTCCGGCCGTCGACGAAGCCGAGAACCGCCACCGTACGGCCCCCCGAATGAGGGTCGCTCTTTCCCCAGCCCACCGAGCTGAGCCGAGCCTGTGCCGGAATATGGAACGTGGCCGTGATCTCATCACGGTCCCGGTGCACTCGCGACAACAGCTCCCTGCTGCAATCCAGCCAGGACGAATAGACCTCCCCCAGAAGCTGTCCGAGGACCGGGAATTCCGCGAGGACCGACGCCAGGCCATCGGCGCGACGTCTCTCGATGAACCGGCTGAGCGGGTCGCTTCGATGGCTCTCGGGTCCGCCTTGGCTCGGGGCAAGCCGCTCCAGGACCAATGCGCCCGTTCCAGCCTCCCTGTGGAACATATCCCAGAGAGCCTGGTCGGCTACAAAACGGAAACGCGCCATCAGCTGCGCCGCGAGGTCGGCATAGGCGCTGTCCTCGATGCGTGCGGCGGGCAGGGCCGCCATTGAGCGGCGCACCTCCGTCTCGGCCCGCTCGACGGGCGCTTGCCACAGGTCAGAGAATGACCGGCAAAGTCCCGGGGCGGCCCTCTCGGCCCGGACCGGCCGACAGTGAAGCCGATCCGCCGAAAACCTGACGGCCTCGACGATCTGAGCGAAGGCGGCAGTTCGTGCACCAACGGTCTTTTCGGGATCGCCCATCGCGCCAACCCCACTTTCATCTTCTATTTCGAAGATAAACGGATCGAGGTTTTGCAGATCGAGGCCGTCCCATTGCAGGCGCGTCTTCAGGACCTGCGGATTTCCGGACCCCAGTGCCTGAGCCCAATCCGCGCAATACTTTGGTTGAGGAGAAACGGACATCACGCCATCTGTGTATGATCGCGCTGTTTCCGCTGCAACAGTTGCAGACTCATGCCTATTTCCGGCTAGGATGCGCGACGAATTCGGTGCGCTGTCTCAAAGCCCGACGCCAGGACTCCCCCGGTGGCCGACGGCGCATTAGCAGCGACTAGCGAACAGGATCCCTCTCATGCCCATCTCCCCAACCGCATCGTCCGGCCTCGCTGAAGCCCTCCCGCCCGATTTGAGCTTGCTTCAGGCGTTCAGGTTCGCGGACACCGACCGGGGGCATGTCGCGCGCCTTCTCCACTGGGCCGATTTTCCCCGCAATTCCCGGGTCCTCGACCTCGGCTCGGGAAACGGGTTCCTGGCAGCGCAGATGCACGATCTGCGGCCCGACCTGTCCTTCTGTTTGGTCGATAGCAGCCAGGAAAAGCTGGAGCTGGCCCACCCGCGCTTCGACAGGCATCACGCCGATCTTTGCGACGTGCCGGAGCCGGCTCATTCGTTCGACGGGCTCCTCTGCTGTTACGCCATGGGCTACGTGGACGCCGCGCGCTTCTCTCGGGAAGTGGCGAGGCTGCTCAAGCCGGGCGGGGTCGCTTTCCTCGTCGACATGGTGCCGGCGTCGGGGGATTGCGCGGAGCTCTCTCTATTCGGCTTCACGGTCCGGGCCCGCCAGGCGCTCGAGACTTTCCTTCATGATGCGGGCCTCGCCCTCGACTTCTATATGGAACCCTCGGATCACACGGGATGGGGCGAGACAGTTTTCCCGGGTTATTTCGACATTCTTTTCGGCGATGTGCGGCCCGCCATTTGGCGGATTACGGCATGAATCTGGCGGCTTTCGCTCGTCGATTTTGGCCGGCTCCAGGGTGTTCAGGTCATCCATGCGGGCCGTCGCTGATCGGGGTGCCAGGCCCGCCCACCAGCCCCCATCGGGGTGGTTCGCCCGCTCCCGTCTCGCCCGAGCGGACTGCCATGGCGCCGTGGTGACCCCAACGGGACTCGAACCCGTGTTTTCGCCGTGAAAGGGCGACGTCCTAGACCGCTAGACGATGGGGCCCGCGCGGAACGCGGGCCTTAAGTGCGCCGCGCCATATCGTCAATCGGAAGGGCCTCGTCCCCCCGAAAGCCCCGCTGCGGAGTCGTCAATCGGCCCAGGCCGCGTCGTCGAGGTGGAGCTCGGCGCCGATGCGGTCGCCATATTCGTCGCGGCGGATGCGGCCGGCCACCCAGAGCTTGCGGTGCGGCGGGGCGGCGAGCAGCTCGCGGCCCATTTCGCTGTCGGCCAGGCGGAAGCCGATCGCCTTCACCCGGCAGCCGTCGTCGCCGGCGAGCGTCAGCCGCAGGTGCCCCGAGCCGACCACGTCGGCCTTGAGGATCCTGACCGGCCCGGCACAGACGCGCGGCCCCGGCCAGCCGGCGCCGTAGGGCCCGCCCGCCTCGAGCGCGTCGCACAGGCTGGGGCAGACGCCGCGCGGTGCCACCACCGCGTCGAGCAGCAACGCCCGGTCGTCGCGGCTGCGCGCGACATCCGATCCCAGGCGCTCGTCGAGGAAATCCCCCAGCGCCGCGATCCGCTCGCGCGCCACGGTCAGGCCGGCGGCCATCGCGTGCCCGCCTCCCGCGACGAGGAGCCCGCTGTCCTTCGCGGCGAGGATTGCCGCGCCGAGGTCGACGCCGCCGATCGAGCGCCCGCTACCCTTGCCGAGCCCGTCCTCGCCGATCGCGACGACGATCGCCGGCCGGCCGAATTTTTCCTTCAGCCGGCCGGCGACGATCCCGATCACGCCCGGGTGCCACCGCTCTGCCGCCACCAGGATCACCGCGCGATTGGCCTGGGCCGCGCACAGCGCCTCCGCCGCCTCGCATACCGCCGCCTCGATCGCGCGGCGCTCCTCGTTGAGCCGGTCCAGCTCGCGGGCGATCTCCTCCGCCTCGGCCGGATCCTCCGTGGTCAGCAGCCGCACGCCGAGATCGGACTTGCCGACGCGGCCCCCGGCATTGATCCGCGGCCCCAGCGCGAAGCCGAGGTCGGTGCAGCTCGGCGCCTTGGTCAGCCGCGCGGCGTCGATCAGGGAGGAGAGCCCGACATTGCGCCGCTGCGCCATCACCTTCAGCCCCTGGGTCACGAAGGCGCGATTGAGCCCCTTCAGCGAAGCGACGTCCGCCACCGTCCCGAGCGCGACCAGGTCCAGAAGGTCGAGCAGCTTGGGCTCCTCCCGACTCGCGAAGAAGCCGCGCGCTCGAAGCGTTCGAACCATCGCGGCGGCGAGAAGGAAACAAACTCCGACCGCGGCGAGATGGCCGTGCGACGCCGCCTCGGCCTCCTCGTCGAGGCGATTGGGATTGACGAGCGCGTGCGCGACCGGAAGCGCGCTCGCGCATTTGTGATGGTCGACCACGATCACGTCGACGCCGGCCTTGCGCGCCATCTCCAGCGCCTCGAAGGCCTGAGCGCCGCAATCCACCGTGACGATGAGCTGCGCGCCTTCGTTCGCGAGCCGCACCAATGCCTTTCCGGAGGGGCCGTAACCGTCCATCAGACGGTCTGGAATGTAGGCCGTGGGACCGATGCCGAGGCCACGGAGCAGCCGGACGAGCAGAGCCGCGGAGGTCGCGCCGTCGACGTCGTAATCGCCGAAGATCGTGACCGCCTCGCCTTTCTCCACGGCGTCGGCCAGCCGCGTCGCCGCGGTGTCCATGTCACGGAAGATCGACGGGTCCGGCATGAAGGCGCGGACAGTCGGGTTGCGGTGCCGCTCCAGCTCCTCGGGCGCGACGCCGCGCGAGCGGAGCAGCTGGTCGACGAGGTCCTCGCCGCTAAACTCTTCCTCCGCGTCGGCGCCAGCATGGCCCCGCCACCGCCACGGCTGGCCGGAGAGGGACCGCGAGACGCCGCAGACGAGAAGGCTTGGATCGAGCATCCAAGCGAACCTAGACGATCGGCACCGCGCCGTGAATCCCGCGCCGCTCAAAGCTGTGGAAAAGCTAGACGCGCATCAGCGCGACTCCGGCCACGATCAGGGCGCCGGCGCCGCAGCGACGGGGCGTCAGCTTCTCACCGAGGAACAGGGCGCCGATCAGCATGGCGAAAAGGACGCTGGTCTCGCGGAGCGCGGCGACCATCGCCAGCGGCGCCTGGGTGAAGGCCCAGATGGCGATCCAGTAGGAGCCGAGCGACATGGCTCCCGCCGCGCTTCCGGCGCGCCACGCGGGCACGAGGGCGAGCAGCGCGCCGCGGCCGCGGGCGGCAAGGCCGAAGGCGAGCATGAAGAGTCCGTCCAGCGCGAACATCCACATCGCGAAGCCGGAGGCCGATCCCGCGAGGCGAGCGCCGACCCCGTCGGCCATCGTATAGGCCGCGGTGAACCCCGCCGTCCCCAGCGCCCAGAGCAGGCCGGTCCGTCCGAGCCCGCCGGTCCCCGCCATCAGGACGATTCCCAAACCGATCGCCCCGACCGCGGCGAGCCGCAGCGGCGGCGGCAGCTCGGCGAGAAGGAGGGCGCCCACGACCGTCACGATCAGCGGCGCCGCGCCGCGCGCCAGCGGATAGACTTGCGAGAGGTCGCCCTTGGCGTAAGCGCGGATCAGGAACAGCTTGTAGCCCGTGTGCAAGGCGGAGCCGAGCAGCACCCAAGGCCAGGCGTCGCGCGCGGGCGGCGCTACGAAAGGAAGCAGCGCGACCGCGATTCCGCCCTGGACCAGCGCGAGCAGCAGCACCGAGGAGAAGCGGTCGATGCCGAGCTTGACGAGCGCGTTCCAGCCGGCGTGGAGCAAGGCCGCGAACAGGATGGCGAGGAAGACGGTGAGGGTCATCCGCGCCGGACCTTCACTGACCCGAAATAATGTCCATCAGCTGGTCCCGCCCGGCTCCTGGCGGTGCTGGCCCTTGACCCAGCGCACGGTGCCCGTCGAGGCGCGCATGACGACGCTCTCGGTGCTGATCCCGTCCTTGCGCCTTTTGACGCCCTCCAGGAGCGAGCCGTCCGTCACCCCCGTCGCGGCGAAGATCACGTCGCCGCGGGCGAGGTCCTCGAGATGGTAGATTCGCTCGAGATCGGTGACGCCCCATTTGTCCGCACGCGCGCGCTCGTCGTCGTTGCGGAAGACGAGCCGACCCTGGAACTGGCCGCCGACGCAGCGCAGGGCGGCCGCCGCCAGCACGCCCTCCGGAGCGCCACCCGAGCCCATGTAGACGTCGATCGTGGTCTCGGGATTGGTCACCGCGATGACTCCGGCGACGTCGCCGTCGGGGATGAGCTGGATGCCGCAGCCGAGCCCGCGCAGCTCGGCGATCAGCGCCTCGTGGCGCGGCCGGTCAAGCACGCAGGCGATGATCTCGCTCGGGTCGACCCCCTTGGCGCCTGCGATGGCGCGGATGTTGTCCGCGGGGCTCGCGGCGAGGTCGATGACGCCGTCGGGATAGCCGGGGCCGACCGCGAGCTTGTCCATGTAGACGTCGGGCGCGTTCAAAAGGCAGCCCTGCTCGGCCACCGCGAGGACGGCGAGCGCGTTCGGGCCCGCCTTGGCCGTGATCGTCGTCCCCTCGAGCGGATCGAGCGCGATGTCGATGCGCGGGCCGCTGCCCTGCGCCGCGCCGACCCGTTCCCCGATGAACAGCATCGGCGCCTCGTCGCGCTCGCCTTCGCCGATCACGACCGTGCCGTCGATGTCGAGCGTGTTGAGTGCGGCCCGCATCGCCTCGACCGCGGCATGGTCGGCCGCCTTCTCGTCGCCGCGCCCGATCAGCTTCGAGGCGGCGACCGCCGCCGCTTCGGTGACGCGCACCATCTCCAGCACCAGCACCCGGTCGAGAACATGGCTTGCGCTCACCATCTTTCCTGTCATCCTCCGTCTCGAAAGTGCGGCGGCGATAGGCGAGGGCCCTGGCAAAGTCGAGTTTCACCCTGGCGCTTGCGGCGCTCCTCGCGGCCGGCCCTGCGCTGGCTGCTCAGCCTCCCAGCGCGGAGGAGGCGATCGCGCGGCAAAAGGCCGGCCTCTCCGCCGCGATCGGCCTCGATTGCCGCCGCACCGGCGCGAACGACGACATAATCGTCTGCGCCCGCCACGGCCGCGATCCCAACCGCCTGCCGTTCGATCCCGAGCCTGAGCCCGGCGCGCACCACGCCGGCGAGCCGCCGAGCCCGGTCGGCGCGCTCGCCGCAACCGCGCCGCCGGTCTGCTCGACCGTCGGGCCGAACCAGCATTGCAGCGGCGGACTGCCGCTCATCCCGATCGCCTTCTGGCTGATCGAGACCGCTCTGAAGGCCGCCAAGGGCGACTGAGCTAGCGGGCGGGAAGCGGCGGGATCCGCGCCGGGTCGAAGGCCGGCCGCCCGACCGGCGCCGTCGCCGCTTTCGGCATCCTCCTCTCGAGCGCGCCGAGCCAGCGCGCCGCGTCGGCGCCGACCGAGATCAGCGGCAGCGACGGCTTCACCCCCTGCTTCCTCTCCCAGTCCGCGACCAGGCCCTGCGCTTCCGCGAACGCCTCGGCGAGCGGCTGCGGCTTCCTCAGCGCATGGTTGACCATCGCGTCGCCGAAGAAGGTCCAGTCGTTCTCCGCCTGGCAGCCGAACGAGGTGCGGTCGGCCGCCGCCGCGGTGAGGATCGCCGCCATCGGCGCCCGCAGCCGGGGCACGAACACGCCCGAATAGCAGGCGTTGAGGATGAACAGCCGGTTCCACACCCCGAGCTCGTCGAGCATGTTGCCGAGCCGGTTCGGCGAGACCGCGCCATAGCCCTGCTCGGCGTCGTGATAGTAAAGCCCGAACGGCGCCCCGTGGCTGGTCGTGTAGAGGATCAGCGCGTCCTCGTTCCTGTCCATCAGCTCCGCGATCCGCGCCAGGACGATGGCGAGATGGCCCGGCGATCCCCGCGGCAGGGCGCTCGGCGCCGACCCGTCCGTTCCCGCCAGCACCAATGTCCGCCCCGCCGCCCCGTAGCGCCGCCCCAGAACGTTCGCCGCCTCGCGCGCCTCGCGCCCGAACACCGGATCGCTGTCGAGCGCCACCGCGACCACATAGGCGTCGACCACCCCCGCCCGCTGCGGCGCCAGCGCCTTCAGCGCCCGTTCGAGCCGGCGGTGCTCCTCGAGCTCGCCCGCGGCGCCGCGGTTCTGCTCGATCTCCATCCCCGCGTCGGCCCGAAAGAGGATCTCGAGCTCCGACCCGGCGCTGAGCAAAGGCGAGGGGACGTTCGAGTGCTGCGGCGCCCGGTAGGGCTGGGCGAGGCTGGCCGCGGCGGCGAGGGCGAGCAGGCCCGCGGCGAGGAGGCGCGCCCGGTTCACGGCCCCCTCAGTAGACCCGCGCCTTGGGCTCTATGTAGGCGATTTCGTCGGTCAAAGTGTAATCGTGGACCGGCCGGTAATCGATCCGGACCGCTCCGCCTTTGCCGCCCCACCCCTCGAACCATGCGGCACTATGCTTCATCCAGTTGGCATCGTCCCGGGTCGGATAATCCTCGTGCATATGGGCGCCGCGGCTCTCCTTGCGGTTGGCCGCCGAATGCATCGTCACCACCGCCTGGGCGAGGAGGTTGTCGAGCTCGAGCGTCTCGACCAGGTCCGTGTTCCAGATGAGACCCCGGTCCGTCGTCGCGACGTCCGCCATCTCGCGATAGACCGCGTCGATCCGGCTCTTCCCCTCCTCGAGCGTCGCCAGGGCCCGGAACACCGCGCAATCGGCCTGCATCACCCGCTGCATCTTCTCGCGGATCCGCGCCGTCGGGCTCCCGCCCTTGGCGAAGCGGAACTTGTCGAGCCGCGCCAGCGCCAGCTCCTCCGAGCCCTT
>DATAIU010000067.1:0-2414 GCA_036262495.1 Allosphingosinicella sp. | reverse complement strand
TATCTGAAGCGCTTTCATTCCGACAAGTCGGCGCTCATCGAGAGGTTCGACCGGCTTCGCGGCGAGCGCGGGCAGCCGACGATCGGCGAGCTGGACGGCGCCGAAAGGTTCAGCCCCGCACTTCACACGCGGGGCGACGTCGCCTCGCCGCTCATCTTCGCCGCTTCCTACGCCGATTTCCTTTCCATCGACCGCTCCCGCTTCGAAATCGCGGCCGTGACGGGCAATTCGATGGGCTGGTATACCGCTTTGGCCGTCGGCGGGGCCGCCAGCGCCGACGAGGGCTTCCGGATCGTCGATGCGATGGGCGAGAACAGCCAGGCCGGCGAACCGGGCGGCCAGGTGCTGATCACCCTTGTCGACGAGGATTGGCACGAACCGCCGGGCCTGCGGGCAGCGGTGCTGGGGGTCGTCGAGGCCATCGGCGGGCGGCCCGGCTGCGCCCTCCACCTGTCGATCGACCTTGGCGGGATGATCGTCCTTGCCGGCAACGAGGCCGGGCTGCAGGCGCTGATCGCCGAGGCCCCGCCGGGCCCCGGCCGCGAGCCGCTTCGCCTTGTGAACCACGGGCCCTTCCACACGCCCTTGATGCAGGGCTCCTCCGACCGCGCCCTGACGACGATTCCCGCCGACTGGCTCTCCGGTCCCGCCTTCCCGATGATCGACGGCCGCGGCCATATCTGGCGGCCGTTCGCGACCGACGGCGCGAAGCTGCACCTTTACACCTTCGCCGACCAGATCCTCGAAACCTTCGACTTCACCCGCGCCGTCCAGGTCGCGGTCAAGGAATATGCCCCCGACCGGATCATCCTGCTCGGCCCGGGAGACACACTGGGCGGCGCCATCGCCCAGGCATTGATCGCGATCCAGTGGCGCGGGTTGCGCTCGAAGCGGGACTTCCAGGAGATGCAGGTAGCGGACCCGTTCCTGATCACGATGGGCCGCGAGGATCAGCGCGCGCTCGCCGCGGGCTGATCATCAAAGGCCGTAGAAACCGCTTCCCGCGAGGCTGCGCTCCAGCAGCCGTGCACGGACCTCGTCCCCCCGGGCCCTCGCCTCGGCATAATCGCCGACCATCTGCGCCTGAGCCTCCAGCCGAGCCTCGCCGAACCGCCCCTCCCCCGGCTCGTAGCGATACATGGCGCGCGCTCTGAACCGGCACGCGCACAGGTCCCGGACATAGCGCATGGCGAAACCCGCGACGCCGAGGCGAGAATATTGCCAGACATGGGTCATCTCGTGGAGGAAAAGGCCGCGCGCGTGCGGATCGGCGGCGGCGAAATCCTCGTGATAGTGGCGACCGAAATAGATCGTGCGGCGAAGCGTGATCGCCGTATTCCCGTTGTGGAAGGCGGCCCTTGGAACAGGATTGTCGTCGGACCCTTCGAGCAGCCGAACGGCGGCGAGCGGGAGCGGACCCGGCATCGCCTCTGCGACCATGGCCGCTTCGCGCTCCGTGAGCGGCCTCATGCCTCGAGCGCCAGCATGGCGAAGGTGGCGAGCCAATGCTCCCCCATATAGTCGCCGGCGACATGGGGAAGGCTGGCCTCGAGGTGGGCCTCCGCATGTTCCGGGAAGCCGAGGCTCCGCCAGCACCAGGCGCGGCTCAAATTGAGGCCGTCGAGATGGGCGATCTTGCCGTCCGAGCGATCGGAGACGTGCGCGGGCGTGAAGAGGCTGCGGGGCTCCCCTGCGGCGAGCTTCGGGAGGAACGCGTCAAACCAGGCGCCGAACTCGCCCTCGGTCAGGACCCGGCTCATCAGAAAGGCTTCGGTCAGTGCGCCGGAGAGGAAATCGTCTCCGCCCGGCTCCCAGCCGTGATAGGCCCGGTCGGCTCCGAACCAGTTCACCGCCCGCTCCCCAATGAGCCGAGCCAACAGCTCGTCGTTCGTTTCCGCCCACTCCAGCGCCAGGATGAGCGCAAAGGCGGTGTTGAAATGAGTGCCCGTGCGGATCGGATAGGTGAGCTTCGGCAGGAAGATGGCGAAGCGCTCCGCAAATGCCGCGGCGAGCGGGGCGAGGTCTGCGCCCCAGGCCCGGTCCGCATGGCACTGCGCCTCGGCATGGAGGGCAAGCAGCCAGGCCCATCCGTAGGGGCGCTCGAAGCCGCCCGAATAGGCGCGGTCCAGATAGGCCAGCTCGCCCGCGACGCTCGCGGGGCACAGCATTTCGTCGGCCAGCGCCTCGATCCGCCGCGCGGCCGGGAGGTTTGGGAACAGCCGCCGCACGCGCAGCATCAGCCACCAGCCGTGGACGCAGCTGTGCCAATCGAAGCTGCCGAAGAAGATCGGGTGAAGCTCGCGAGGCCCGGCCACGTCCTCCGGGCCGTCTATGACGTGGTCGAGCTTGTGCGGGTATTCGCGAGTGACGTGGCCGAGCGCGATCTCGGCGAAGCGAGCGGCAATTTCGGGGGT
>DATAIU010000066.1:0-32662 GCA_036262495.1 Allosphingosinicella sp. | reverse complement strand
CGCCGCGCACGCCATGTCGCCGATCGGCGGCATCGGGATAAATCTCGCGGTGCAGGACGCCGTGGCCGCCGCGAACATCCTCGCCGCACCGATGGCGCGTGGCGAGGATGTCGATCGGCTGCTGGCGAAAGTGCAGCGGCGCCGAATGCTCCCCACGCGGATCATCCAGGCCTTCCAGAGGGCCGCCCAGGACCGGATCATCGGCCGGTTGCTGGAGAGAGCGGAGCCGATAACCGAGGCGCCGCTCGCGGTGCGGCTGCTCGACCGGTTCGCCATGTTGAGGCGAATTCCTGGGCGTTTCCTTGGGCTCGGTGTCAGACGCGAGCATGTGCGGTCGCCGGCCGCGCGACTGTAACGCATCTGCAACAACCTATGTGATTCGGTTGGCGGGCTTCGGAATCTCCCTGACATCCCCGCGGCGAGGCGATTACTCTGCCCGGGCGCGGGCTGCGTGGTCAGGCCCGCGCGGAAATAGGGGGTCGCATGTCGAAATCCAAGCACGCGCTGCGTCGCACATCCGCCTTCGCAGCTCTTGCCGCCTTGCTGGCGGCGCCGGCGTTCGCGCAGCCCTCGACCACGGCGCCCGACGAGCCCTTGCCGGAGTCGGCGACCGCGGCCGATCAGGACGGCGAGACCATCGTCATCACCGGTTCGCGCATTCGCCGCAACCCGCTCGACCAGGACCAGCCGGTCACCTTCGTGGACAGCGAGGACATCGCGCGCAGCGGCCTCACCTCCGCGGCCGACGTGCTCCAGCGCCTGCCGAGCTCGGGCGGCGCGCTCAACAGCCGCTTCAACAACAGCGGCAATTTCGGCAACCCCCCGGACGGCGGCGGCGTCGGCGCCGGCGCGGCCGAGGTGGATCTGCGCTACCTCGGCTCCAAGCGGGTGCTCGTGCTGGTCGACGGCATACGTTACGTCAACGGCGCGTCGGCGAGCGGCGTGCCGGGCGCGACGGACCTGAACTCCATCCCCGAGAGCATGATCGAGCGGATCGAGGTGCTGCAGGACGGCGCCTCGGCCATCTACGGCTCCGACGCCATTGCCGGCGTGGTCAACATCATCACGCGCAAGAAGCAGGATGGGCTGCGCCTTTCCGCCCAGCTCGGTGTGATGAACGAAGGCGACGGCTTCACCCGCAACCTCCAGGCGAGCTACGGTCTTTCCGCCAACGAAGGCGCAACCAGCGTCGTGGTCGGCGGCAATTACGTGAAGCAAGACGGGATCAGCTCCGCGGACCGGAAGATATCTCAATTCCCCACGCCGGGCACCACGGTGTGCGACAATTCCTGCAGCTCGGGGACGCCCAACGGCCGCTTCATCCTGCTCGGCCAGAACCTGACCCTGCGGGCCCCGGTGATCGGCCGCAAGCCGACCCTGGCCGATTTTCGGCCCTTCACCGGTGCGCCCGACCGGTTCAACTTCGCGCCGTTCAACTTCATCCAAACGCCACTCGAGCGCTACGGCGTCTTCGCCAATGTTCGGCAGGAGCTGGGCGACTTTGCCGCCCTGTCGCTGAAGGGCGTGTGGAACCGGCGCAACTCGAAGAACCAGGCGGCGCCGCTGCCGCTCTTCGTGGGGCCGGATGCGGGCAACGGCAATCTGCTCGACACGATCTCGATCGATGCGACCAATCCGTTCAACCCGTTCGGCGTTACCCTCGGGCCGTCGAATTTCGCCTTCATCGGCCGCCGCGTCGTCGAGGGCGGGCCGCGCCGCTACAATCAGAAGGTCGAGACCTTCTACGCGACGGCCACCCTGGACGGGTCCTTCCAGGTCGGCCACCGGGATTGGTATTGGGACCTGAACGGCGCCTACGGGCGCAACAAGGCCGACCAGACCGTTTTCGGCAACATCAACGCCGCGAACCTTACCCGCGCCCTCGGTCCCGTCGTCTTGTGCACGGCGCCGTGCGTCCCGTTCAACATCTTCGGCGGGGCGGGATCCATCACGCAGGCGCAATATGATTACGTCGCTTTCGAGCAGAACGATTCCAGCCTTCAGACGCAGTGGGACTATACCGCCAACCTCAGCGGCGAATTGTTCGACCTGCCCGGCGGCGCGGCCGCCTTTGCGGTCGGCGTCGAGCATCGCAAGCAGAACGGCCGGTTCGATCCCGACCCGATCGTCGCGCAGGGCTTCGGCTCGGATATCCCGGCCTTGCCGACCATCGGCGGCTACACCGTCAACGAAGCCTATGGCGAGCTCCGGCTGCCGCTGCTGCGCGACGTGCCCTTCTTCAACCGCCTCGAGCTGACCGGCGCGGCGCGTTATTCCGATTATTCGGAATCGGGCTCGACGACCACGTTCAAGGCCGGCGCAAACTGGAAGCCGGTGAAGGATCTCCTCTTCCGCGGCAGCTGGTCGGAGGGCTTCCGGGCGCCTTCGATCGGCGAGTTGTTCGGAACGCCGTCGCGGTTTGACCAGGAGATCGTCGATCCCTGCTCGGCCGTAGGGGGCGCGATCCCGGCCGCCGTCAGGACCAATTGCATCGCCGCCGGCGTTCCCGCCAACGGCAGCTACGTCCAGGCCAATCCGCAGCTTCCCGTGATCACGGGCGGCAACCGCCTGCTCCGTCCCGAGACATCAGAGAGCTGGGGATTCGGCGCGGTTTACAGCCCGAGGTTCATGCCCAGACTCAGCCTCGAGGCGAATTATTTCGACATCAGGCTCAAGGGCGCGATCCAGGCGATCGACGCGGAGGTGCTGCTCGGCCGCTGCGCCGAGACCGCCGATGCCCTGAGCTGCGCGGCGATCACGCGCACCGCCTCGGGCGCGGTCGCGCAGATCCGCGGCCTGCTCCAGAACATCGCAAGCATCGAGACCAACGGCCTCGACGTCACCTTGAACTATCGGACCGGCGAGACCGGGATCGGCCGCTTCGGCCTCTATTGGGCGAGTACCTTCCTGTTCCACTACCGGGTCGCCGTGCCTTCGACGGCCGGCGTGACGGTGATCGATCGCGAGGGCACGGAGCAAGGCAGCCCCGACCAGGCCTTCCCGAAGTTCAAATCGACCGCGGTGCTTGACTGGACGATGAAGGACGGCTTCGGCGCCTCGCTGACCGGCCGCTACATCAAGGGCGTGGAAGAGGCCAACGGCAACCATCTGAACCGCCGACTCTACACCGACCTTCAGCTGCGCTGGGAGCCGGAAAATTGGAACGGCTTCGGCTTCGCTCTGGGCGCCAACAATTTGTTCAACGTCGATCCGCCGGCCTGCTTCACCTGCGGGCTCAATAACATGGATCCGACGACCTACGACGTGCCGGGCACGTTCTTCTACGCCAGGGCGTCGCTCAAGATGTAGGCAAGGCCGCGATGGCGTAGGGCTTCAGCCCTGCGCCATCGCCTTTTCGAGGCTGGCGCGGATGGCTTCGAAGAATTGCTCGGTGGTCATCCAGCCCTGATCCGGGCCGATGAGCAAAGCGAGATCCTTGGTCATCTGGCCCTGCTCGACCGTCTCGATGCAGACTCGCTCGAGGGTCTCGGCGAAGCGCGTGACCTCGGGCGTGTCGTCGAAACGCCCACGGAACTTGAGGCCGCCGGTCCAGGCGAAGATCGAGGCGAGGGGATTGGTCGACGTCGCCTTGCCCTGCTGGTGCATGCGGAAGTGGCGGGTGACCGTGCCGTGCGCGGCCTCGGCCTCGACCGTCTTGCCGTCAGGGGTCATCAGGATCGAGGTCATCAGGCCCAGCGAGCCGAAGCCCTGGGCGACCATGTCCGACTGCACGTCGCCATCGTAATTCTTGCAGGCCCAGACGAACTTGCCGCTCCACTTCAGCGCCGAGGCGACGAGGTCGTCGATCAGGCGATGCTGATATTCCGTACCAGCTTCATCAAACTGCGGCTTGAATTCGCTCTCGAAAATCTCCTGAAAAATGTCCTTGAACCGCCCGTCATAGGCCTTGAGGATGGTGTTCTTGGTCGAGAGATAGACCGGCCATTGGCGGCCGAGCGCGAAGTTGAAGCAGGCGCGGGCGAAATCGCGGATCGACTCGTCGAGATTGTACATGCCCATGGCGACGCCGGCTCCGGGGAAGTCGAACACCTCGTGCTCGATCACCCGCCCGTCCTCGCCTTCCCACTTGATGGTGAGCTTGCCCTTGCCGGGGACGAGAAAGTCGGTCGCCTTATACTGGTCGCCGAAGGCGTGGCGGCCGACCACGATCGGGTCCGTCCAACCCGGGATCAGGCGCGGCACGTTCTGGATGACGATCGGCTCGCGGAAGACGACGCCGCCGAGGATGTTGCGGATCGTGCCGTTGGGCGACTTCCACATCTTCTTCAGGCCGAATTCCTCGACTCGCGCCTCGTCCGGAGTGATCGTCGCGCATTTGACGCCGACGCCGTGCGCCTTGATCGCCTCGGCGGCCTCGACGGTGATGCGGTCCTCCGTCTCGTCGCGCTTCTCGATGCCGAGGTCGTAATAGAGCAAATCGACGTCGAGATAGGGGAGGATCAGCCGCTCCCGGATCCACTGCCAGATGATGCGGGTCATCTCGTCGCCGTCCAGCTCGACGACGGGGTTTTTCACCTTGATCTTGGCCATGCGGCTCGCGCTTTCCTCGGCTGTTGTGGCCGGGGCTCTAGAAGCTGGCGGGACGTGAGACAATGGGGGGGAATGGGAGGGGATTGGGACAGTTACCGGCCCAAAGGCTTGATCAAGTTCGCATGGGCCGCTGGGCCGGTAACTGTCCCCTCCAGTCCCATCGGTTGTCAGGGCAGAGGGGCGGGCCTAAAGGCCGGGCCATGACCTCGCTCGAAAAGCCGGACCTCGTCACCACCAACGTCCGCTACCGGATCCCGAGCGTCCATCCCGAGGGCCGCAAGTTCACCGTCATCGCCTTCGCGATCGCGCTCTTCTTCTGGCTGGTCGTCGACTGGGACTGGGTCGGCTGGATCATGGCCGGCGTGACGCTCTGGGTCGCCGCCTTCTTCCGCGACCCGATCAGGACGACGCCCAAAGGGGACGGGCTGATCATCGCCCCCGCCGACGGCATGGTGACGATGATCGCCAGCGTGCCGCCGCCGCCCGAGATGGTGGGCCCGGACGGCCTCGGCGAGGAGCCGGTGACCCGGGTCTCGATTTTCATGTCGGTGTTCGACGTCCACATCAACCGCGCGCCGATCGCAGGCGAGATCAAGCGCGTCGTCTACATCGCCGGCAAGTTCCTCAACGCCGACCTCGACAAAGCGAGCGAGGACAATGAGCGTCAGCATTTCCTCGTCGAGGGCCGGGACGGGCTGAGAGTAGGATTCACCCAGATCGCAGGGCTGGTCGCGCGGCGGATCGTGCCCTGGGTCAAGGCGGGCGACCAGGTCGCGGCGGGGCAGCGCGTCGGCCTGATCCGCTTCGGCAGCCGCGTCGACGTCTACCTCCCGGCCGGCACCTCGTCGCAGGTCCTGCTCGGCCAGCGCACTATCGCCGGCGAGACGGTCGTCGCGCGCGCCGGCGTTTCCGAGGCGCTGGAGGGCGTCGCCCAGTGAGGCGAGGGCCTCGCGAGCAGGTCCGCCGCGGCATCCCGCTGCGCACCCTCGTGCCGAACGCGATCACGGCCCTGGCCCTGTGTTCCGGCCTGTTCGGGATACGCTATGGGATCGCCGGCAACTGGGAGAATGCGGCCTGGGCGATCGTGCTGGCCGCCTTCCTCGACATGATGGACGGCCGCGTCGCGCGCTTCATCCACGGTCAGAGCCGGTTCGGGGCCGAGCTCGATTCGCTGTCCGACGTGACCGCCTTCGGCGTCGCGCCGGCGGTCATCCTCTATTTGTGGATGCTCTCGCAGCTCGGCGAGGCCACGGCCGCATTCGATTACTGGACGCGCTTCGGATGGCTGCTGGCGCTCGGCCATGCCGTATGCGCGGCGCTGCGCTTGGCGCGCTTCAACGCGGCCATCGACGCAAAGGATCAGCCGCACAAGTCCGCCGGGTTCTTGACCGGTATTCCCGCGCCGGCCGGCGCCGGCCTGACCTTGCTGCCCATGTTCCTGTGGCTTTGGACCGGCGAGGCCGTGTTTCACCACCCGCTGCTGGTGGCGCCCTGGGCGGCGGTGGTGGCGTTGCTGATGGTCTCCAACCTCGCGACTTTCTCGTGGAGCTCGATGAGATTGCGCAGCCACGTGCGCCTTGGCGCGCTGCTGGTCATCGTCCTGATCGGGGGGGCGCTGATCACCGCGCCATGGCCGACTTTGAGCCTCGCAGCGCTGCTTTATGCGGGATTCATCCCGTTCAGCGTGATGAGCTACGCGCGGGTCAAGCGGCTGCGTGGCGCCGGGCCGAAGCCGTCGCCGGAGCCGCGCTCGGCCTGACCGCCGGAGCGGCGCCAAGCTCGCCGCGGAGCGCCGCGAGGATCTCGTACCAGTGCAGGCGGACCGTCACGTGGAGCGCGACGAGGCCGGCGAGAAGGGCGAGAGCGAAGAAGAGCCAGGCAGCTATGTGGGTCACAGCCTTATCCCCTTTTTTATCCACAGCAGAACGATGCTGATCTCGATTGGTTGCGTAGAAGCTTGAAACAATGTCATGTTCGTGTTTTGTTCGGCAGTCAAGCCTTGGGCGTTATTGGATTAAACGGACCCAAGGGATTGTTGCAAAATGAGCACAGATCAGGAACGGCAGGAGCCTGCCGAAATCGAAATCACCGCGGAAATGATTGCGGCTGGAGCCGACGCCCTGAGCTTGTGGGACCCTGCTGATCGGGCAGCCACGGTCGTGTCGTCGGTGTTTAGTGCGATGGCCCGAGCTGCCCCTAAGGCTGGCCAGAGTCGGTTTCGTCGCCGGAAGTAATAGCCTTCCAGGCCAGTTCAAAAACCTCCTCAGCGCGTTCCGATGCCTGCCGGGGCGTAAGGCCGCGAACAAGGTTTTGAAGGTATGAGATGACGTTGATGAAAAGGAAGCGCAGGCCCATCCGGTTATTAGTGGACTCCGCCAGCTTCAAAGTGTCTCCGCCCAAAAGGAGCTTGAGTGCTTCCTTGAGCTCTGGAGTCGCGAAATCTATGTCCTTCCGGCTATGAGCACAGGCGTTCCGCATAGCCTTCAGAACTTCCAGTAACTCGCCAGTGCCTTCGTCAATCAGACCCATAGCGAGGGCAATTGCCGTGGTTGCGGCGAATGAGTTCAGTGGCGCGCCGGGTCTTGTCAGATCCTTTCTCATTTCATCGCCGCTAGGCATCGCACGAATGACTCGCTCTGTGAGCATGTCCTCGATCAGAGCGCCGCAAATGATGACGACGGCACGGTCGCTTTCGTGAGCGAACGCATGACCAAGCGGAATCTTGTCGCCCGAAAAATGCCCGTACTTTTGGTAGCTACCAAGTCTTTCCAGAACTCCCTTACGGCGAGCCGCTGGGTCAGGCGCCTTTTTCTCGCCGCGAGTCGTCATCGCGCTGATCTGCAGCACGCCTGACTAGTTTGTCGAGCGCGGCGTCGGCTTCTGTGGGGTCGAGTTCGCCAGCGTCGATGAGGCTTTGCGCGCCCCTTCGAAAGCGCTCCGCCTGCTCCTTCTCCGTCGTCGGCTGTTTCTTTGCGGGCATCGGGCGCCTCAATGAGCTTGTTGATAGGTCAGACGACGCCCGACGACGCCGCGTAGAAGCTGGTCGGCGCGCGCCGCGTCATTGAAGCCGTTCGCCTCGCGGTTGGTATAGCGGAAATCGAACTCCGCGAGGTAGCGGTGAAGGTGCTTGCCTTTGCAGTGCTGATACACGCCGCGCATGCCGCGCTTGAAAATGGAGAAATAGCCTTCGACCGTGTTCGTGTGCAGATGCGGCTTGCCCTGCACGACATACTCGCCGGCCGCGTGCTTCACGACGCCATGGCCGCTGAAGTTCCAGCCAATCGCTTTGTAGGTGCCCCACTCGTCCGTCATCAGGAAGGCTTCGCGCGAAAGGTTCGCTTCCACGACCGGGGCAATGTCCTTCACGCCAAGGCCGTCGATGACATAGGTGCGCGAGGCACCGCTGTTACGATCGACCAGCGAGAGGACCTTGTATTTGTGGCTTGAGCCCGTGCCATGGCGAATGGCGCCGGGACGGTTGCCGATGAACGTCTCGTCGGCCTCAACCACGCCGCCGTCGCTGCCGAACGGGGTGAGGTCGCCAGAGCGCATAGCCTCGCGGATGCGGTGAGACATGAACCAAGCCGTTTTCAGGGTGACGCCAAGGGTCCGGTGAAGCTGGTTAGAGCTGATGCCTTTTTTCGATCCGGCGATCAGGAACATGGCCTGAAGCCAGACATTGAGCGGCACCTTGCTGTCCTCAAAAATGGTCCCGATCTTCACAGTGAAGGGCTTCCGGCACTTGTAGCACTTGTAGGTGCCGACGCGCGTCGAGGAGCCGCCCATCTTGCTGATGCGATCGTGCTGGCCACAGCGCGGGCAGACCGGACCCTCAGGCCAAAGGCGGGTTTCCACGTAATCGTGGGCCGCTTCGGCGCTGTGAAAGTGACGGGCTGAAAGGGCGGAAGCCATTGTTCTCTCTCCTGATAGGAGAGGGGTAGCCTATGCCTTTGGGTCCGTCAAGTATAATAACGCCAAGCCTTGATTCCGCCGCCGGCCCCCGCTAAGCGGCCGGCCATCCCACATGCAGGGTCATCATACCGGTGCCCGGAGCGATCCGGGTCTCTCGGCCCTGCAGAGGCATAACCGGAAGGAGAAAGACCATGGCGTCCAGCGCCACGACGTCCAATGGCGTCAGCATGCAGGCATTGCTCGAGGCCGGAGCGCATTTCGGCCACCAGACCCACCGCTGGAATCCCAAGATGAAGCCGTACATCTTCGGCGAGCGGAACGGGGTCCACATCATCGACCTGTCCCAGACCGTGCCGCTGTTCGCGCGCGCGCTCGACTTCGTCCGCCAGTCCGTGGCTTCGGGCGGCAAGGTCCTCTACGTCGGCACGAAGCGCCAGGCGCAGGAGCCGATCGCGGAAGCCGCGCGCCGTTCCGGCCAGCATTTCGTCAACCACCGCTGGCTGGGCGGAATGCTGACCAACTGGAAGACGATCTCCGGCTCGATCAAGCGCTTCAAGAGCCTCGAGGAGCAGCTTTCCGGCGACACTGCGGGCCTTACCAAGAAGGAAGTGCTCCAGCTCACCCGGGAGCGCGACAAGCTCGAGCTGTCGCTGGGCGGAATCCGCGACATGGGCGGGCTTCCCGACGTCATCTTCGTGATCGACGCCAACAAGGAGGAGCTGGCGATCAAGGAAGCCAATGTATTGGGCATCCCGGTCGTCGCCGTGCTCGATTCCAACGTCAGCCCGCAGGGCATCGCCTTCCCGGTCCCCGGCAACGACGATGCCAGCCGGGCGATCCGCCTCTATTGCGACGCGGTCGCCGAGGCCGCGCTCGCCGGCAAGCAAGGCGGCGCGCAGGCACGCGGCGAGGATATCGGAGCGATGGAAGCCCCGCCGACCGAAGCGGCGCTGGCGGAGGCCTAGGTTCAGAGGGGAACAGGATGTGATCCCTCTCCCGTTCGGGCTGAGCTTGTCGAAGCCCGTCCCTTCTCTTTCTGCATCAGGAAGGGAAGCCCTTCGACAGGCTCAGGGCGAACGGAGTTTGTCACAGATTTCCGCGCCTGATGCGCCGATACGAAAAGGATAGAAGATATGGCTGAGATCACGGCCGCGACCGTCAAGGAACTGCGCGAGCGCACCGGCGCCGGCATGATGGACTGCAAGAAGGCGCTGGGCGAGACCCAGGGCGACATGGAAGCGGCGATCGACTGGCTTCGCGCCAAGGGCCTCGCCGCCGCCGCCAAGAAGGCGGGGCGAACGGCGGCGGAAGGCCTCGTCGGAGTCGCCGTCGCCGGCAATCGGGGCGCCGTGGTCGAGGTCAATTCGGAAACCGACTTCGTCGCCAAGAACGAGCAGTTCCAGGAGTTCGTCCGAATCGCCGCCCAGCTCGCCCTCGACGGCAGCGGCACGGTCGAGAATCTGCTCGCCGCGGGCTATCCGGGCGGCGGCACGGTCGAGGAGAAGCTGACCGCCAACATCGCGACGATCGGCGAGAACCAGTCGCTGCGCCGCTCGGCGGTGCTGCAGGTGCCCCAGGGCGTCGTCGTCTCCTACGTCCACAATGCCGTGACGCCGGGCCTCGGCAAGATCGGCGTGCTCGTCGCGCTCGAGAGCGAGGGGGAGGCGGAAGCGCTGACCCAGCTCGGCAAGCAGCTCGCGATGCACATCGCCGCGGCCAATCCGCAGGCGCTGCGCGGCGAGGATCTCGACCCGTCGCTGATCGAGCGCGAGCGCGCCATCGCCAGCGAGAAGGCGTCCGAGAGCGGCAAGCCCGCCGAGATCGTCGCCAAGATGGTCGAAGGCTCGATCGCCAAGTTCCGCAAGGAGAATGCGCTGATGAGCCAGCTCTTCGTCATGGACAACAAGACCAAGGTCGAGGACGTCATCGCCGGCGAGGCGAAAAGGATCGGCAGCGCGGTCGCGCTGAACGCCTTCGTGCGCTTCCAGCTCGGCGAGGGCATCGAGAAGAAGGAAAGCGACTTCGCCGCCGAGGTCGCCGCCGCCTCCGGGGTCGGCAAGGCCGCCTAAGCCGCTTGGCACGGTGGCGCGGCCTTACTAAGGTCGCGCCGCCTTCCACCGCCGCAGCCGATCGGACCTCAAGCCCATGCCGCGCCCGCGCTTCAACCGCATCCTCCTGAAGCTGTCGGGAGAGGCGTTGATGGGCGAGAGCGCCTTCGGCATCGATCCCGACACCGTCGCCCGCGTCGCCGGCGAGATCGCGGCGGCGAAGGAAGCCGGTCACGAGCTCTGCCTGGTGGTGGGGGGCGGCAACATCTTCCGCGGCCTCGCGGCGGCGGCCAAGGGCTTCGACCGCGCCCAGGCCGATTATATGGGCATGCTCGCGACGGTGATGAACGCGCTCGCCCTCCAGAACGCGCTCGAGAATATCGGCGTCGACACCCGAGTCCAGTCGGCCATCCCGATGGCCGCGGTCTCGGAGCCCTATATCCGCCGCCGCGCCATCCGGCACATGGAGAAGGGGCGCATCGTCATCTTCGCCGCCGGCACCGGCAATCCCTTCTTCACCACCGATACGGCCGCCGCGCTTCGGGCCGCCGAGATGGGCTGCGATGCCTTGATGAAGGGCACGAGCGTCGACGGCATCTACGACTCCGACCCCAAGAAGAACAAGGGCGCGAAGCGCTACGAGAGCCTGTCGTTCCAGCAGGTCCTCGCCGACGACCTCAAGGTGATGGACGCGAGCGCGGTGGCGATCTGCCGCGACAACAATATCCCGATCGTCGTCTTCAACGTCCGCGAGCAGGGCAACCTCGCCCGCGTGCTCGCCGGCGAGGGCATTGCGACGATCGTCAGCAACGAGGAGTGAGCCATGCCCGCCTATGACAAGGCCGACATACAGCGCCGCATGCACGGCGCCGTCGAAGCGCTGAAGCACGATCTCGGCGGCCTCAGGACGGGGCGCGCCTCGACGGCTTTGCTCGATCCGATCCAGGTCGAGGTCTACGGCTCCAACATGCCTCTCAATCAGGTCGCGACGGTCTCCGCGCCGGAGCCGCGGATGCTCTCGGTGCAGGTCTGGGACAAATCGAACGTCGGCCCGGTCGAGAAGGCGATCCGCAACGCCGGCCTCGGCATCAACCCCGTGGTCGACGGGCCGCATATCCGGCTACCCATCCCCGACCTCACCGAGGAGCGCCGCAAGGAGCTCGCCAAGCTGGTCGGCCAATATGCCGAGAAGGCGCGGATCGCCGTGCGCAACGTCCGCCGCGACGGGATGGAGGCGCTGAAGACCGACGAGAAGAAGCACGAGATCAGCCAGGACGAGCATAAGCGCCTGGAGGTCGAGGTGCAGAAGCTTACCGACGAGACGATCAAGGAGATCGACGCCGTCGCGGCGGCCAAGGAGAAGGAGATTCTCCAGCGGTGAGCCGCGGCACGGTTTCCAAGCCTGTCGAGGCGTCCGGCGCCAGCGGCACCGGCGTACCGCGTCACGTCGCCATCATCATGGACGGGAACGGGCGCTGGGCGAAGGCAAGGGGCCTGCCCCGCGCGGCCGGGCACCGGCAGGGGGCCGAAGCCGCCCGCAAGGTGCTCCGCGCGGCGGGCGAGGCGGGCGTAGAGTGCCTGACGCTCTACGCCTTCTCGTCGGAGAACTGGTCGCGCCCGGAGGAGGAGATCAACGACCTCACCGGCCTGCTGCGCTTCTACATCTCGCGCGAGCTCGAGAGCCTGCATCGCGAGGGCGTCCGCCTGAAAATACTGGGCAATCACAAGGCCTTCCAGGCCGATGTTGCCAAAATGGTCGATGCCGCGGTGGAACGCACGGCGGGCAACCAGCGGATGATTCTGGCGGTCGCGCTGAACTACGGCTCGCGCTCAGAGCTGACCCAGGCGATGCGGCGGCTGGCCGTGCGCGTCGAAGCGGGGGAGCTGAGCGCGGCGGACATCGACGTAGCGGCGATAGAAGCCGAGCTCGATACGGCCGGCCTGCCGCCGCTCGATCTTCTCGTCCGCACCTCGGGCGAGCAGCGCCTGTCCAACTTCCTGCTCTGGCAGGCGGCTTATGCCGAGCTTGTCTTCGTCGACACGCTCTGGCCCGATTTCGACGGCGACACGCTGCGGTCGGCGCTGGCCGAGTTCGGCGCCCGCGAGCGCCGGTTCGGGGGGCGATGAGCAAGGAGGCGCCCCAGTCGGATCTCGTGACGCGGTTCGCCGCGGGCGTCGCCATGATCGCGGTCGCCTGCGTCGCCATCTACGCGGGCGGAAACTGGGGTGAGTGGGGCGGCTGGCTCTTCCGGCTGCTCGCGGTCGGCGCGGCCGCGATCATGGTCGTCGAATGGGGCGACATGCACCGCGTCCGGCGGCTGTGGAGCTACGTCACCGGCGTCCTGCTGGCCGGCGCCGTCCTGGCGGCGACGCAACGGTTCTACCCGGTGGGCGAGATCGACACGATCGCGGGAGCGGAGGCGGTCGACGCGGCGACCTTCGCAGACATCTGGCTCTGCCTCGCCGCCCTGCTCGCCGCTGCGGTCGCCGCTACGCTGCTCAGCCGGCGGCCCGCGATGGGCTGGGCCTGCCTCTATGTCGGCGCTCCCACCGTCGCCCTGATCGTCATCGAATGGGCGCGGTTCGATCTCGTCTTCTGGCTGATGCTCGTCACCTGGGCGACCGACATCTTCGCTTATTTCGCCGGCCGCTCGATCGGCGGCCCGAAGCTCGCGCCGAGGGTCAGCCCGAACAAGACCTGGGCCGGGCTGATCGGCGGCATCGCCGGCGCCGCGGTTGTCGGCGCGGTCGCCGCGTGGCAGTTCGGGCTCGCCGAGGGCCTTCCAGTGTTTCTCTGGCTCGGCGCGCCGCTCGCGATCCTCGCCCAGCTCGGCGACCTGTACGAGAGCCGCGAGAAGAGGCGTCATGGCGTCAAGGACAGCGGCGCGCTCATTCCCGGCCATGGCGGAGTGCTCGACCGCCTCGATGGACTGCTCCCGGTCGCGCTCGCCACCCTCTTGGTCCTGATCGCCAGTCTCGCGTGACTCGGCCCCGGACCGTCACGATTCTCGGCGCCACCGGCTCCGTCGGTCGCTCGACGCTCGATCTCGTCGAGCGCGCGCCCGACCGTTTCGAGGTCATCGCGCTGACCGCCCGAACCGACGTGGCCGGCCTTGCCGGTGCGGCCCGACGCGTCAGCGCCCGGCGGGCCGTGGTCGCCGACCCCTCGTTGCTCGGACCCTTGCGCGAAGCGCTCGCCGGGACCGCCACGGAGGCCGCCGCCGGCGAGGAGGCCCTGCGTTCCGCCGCGGAGAGCGGGGCGGATTGGACGATGGCCGCGATCGTCGGCACTGCCGGGCTCGCCCCGACCATGGCGGCGATCCGCGGCGGCAGGACCGTGGCCCTCGCCAACAAGGAGGCGCTGGTTTCGGCCGGGGCGATCATGACCGGGGCCGCGCGGGAGAGCGGCGCTCAGATCCTCCCCGTGGATTCGGAGCACAACGCCATCTTCCAATGCTTCGACCGGGCGAGGCCCGCCGGCATCAGCCGGGTCACCCTGACGGCCAGCGGCGGCCCGTTCCGGCAGCGCAGCCGCGAGGAGATGAGGTCGGCGACGCCCGAGCAAGCCGTGGCCCACCCCAATTGGGCGATGGGCGCCAAGATTTCGGTCGATTGCGCGACGCTGATGAACAAGGGCCTCGAGCTGATCGAGGCGTTCCATCTCTTCCCGCTGCCGAGCGAAGCCTTCGGGGTCGTCATCCATCCGCAGTCGGTGGTGCACAGCCTGGTCGAATATGTCGACGGATCGGTGCTCGCCCAGCTCGGATCCCCCGACATGCGCATCCCGATCGCCTATACGCTCGCCTGGCCCGAGCGGATGGAAACGCCGTGCGACCGGCTCGACCTGGTCAGAGTGGGATCGCTTACGTTCGAGGCGCCCGATCTCGAGCGCTTCCCGGCGCTCGCGCTCGCCGGCGCCGCGCTTCACGAAGGGGGGGCAAAGCCGGCGATCCTCAATGCGGCGAACGAAGTCGCCGTCGGGGCGTTCCTGGAACGGCGCATAGGGTTTCTCGATATCGCTTCCATCGTGAGCGAGACCCTGCAATGCTATGCACCGTCCGCACCCAACTCACTCGAGGAGGTGCTGGAAGTCGACCGTGGTGCGAGAGGGGCCGCCCAGGCGATCGTGGAAAGGTTGATGAATTGAGCGACAGCCCCGGCCTCCTCTGGACCCTCGTCAGCTTCCTGCTCGTCATCGGGCCGCTGATCTTCGTCCACGAGCTCGGCCATTATTTCGTCGGCCGCGGGTTCGGCGTGAAGGCCGACGAATTCTCGATCGGCTTCGGGAAGGAGATGGCCGGCTGGACCGACCGGCGCGGGACGCGCTGGAAGATCGGCTGGCTTCCGCTCGGCGGCTACGTCAAGTTCGCGGGAGACATGAACCCGGCGGGCCAGGCGTCCCCGGAATGGCTGGCCTTGCCGCCCGAAGAGCGCGCCCGGACCTTCCAGGCCAAGCCCGTCTGGCAGCGTTTCCTCATCGTCTTCGCGGGGCCGGCGACCAACTTCCTCGCCGCCATCCTGATCTTCTCGAGCTTCAATCTGGCTTTCGGGGAGCCGCGCACGCCGCCCGTCGTCGGCATTGTGGTCCCGGCATCCGCAGCGGCCGAGGCGGGCCTGCGACCGGGAGACCGGATCGCGCGAGTGGGCGGCGCGGAGATCGCTCGCTTCGAGGATATCGCGCGCCGCATCGCGCTCAACCCGGACAAGCCGGTCACGATCGGCATCGTGCGAGAGGGCAAGCGGCTTGACGTCCTGGCCCGCCCGAGGGCCCAGGTCGAGCGAGACCGGTTCGGCAACGAATTCCGCAAAGGCGTGCTCGGGGTGGGTGCGAAGGAGGTCGTCGTCGAACCGGTGTCGCTCGGCCGGGCCGTTCCGCTCGCGGTCCAGCAGACCTGGGTCGTCGTGACGACCACGGTCGAAGGGCTCGGCCAGATCATCAGCGGGCGCCGATCGATCGAGGAGCTCGGCGGGCCGCTCAAGATCGCGAAATTCTCGGGCGAGCAGGCGAGCATGGGCCCGCTCCAATTCCTTTGGTTCATCGCGATAATCTCAATTAATCTGGGATTCATCAACCTGTTGCCAATCCCTGTGCTCGACGGCGGGCACCTCCTTTTCTATGCTATCGAGGGCGTCCGCCGAAAACCTCTCAAGCCGGAGGCGCAGGAATGGGCGTTCAGGACCGGGCTCGCCGCGCTCCTCGCCCTGATGGTGTTCGTAACCTTCAACGATCTGACGTCTTTCGGACTGTGGTCGAAGCTTGGCGGGTTGATCGACTGACCGCTATGGGGCAGGGCAGGGAGCGACAGGGAAAAGGGCCGGACCGTCGCTCCGGCCGAGAAACCTAAGGCGGGGACCGCGTGATACCCAAAACCGATTTTCTGAACGGCCGCCGGCTATGCTCGGCGCTCCTCGTCAGCACCATCCTCGGCGGCCTCGCCGTGCCGGCCTTCGCGCAGGAGACGGGGCCCGCTCCGGCGCCCGCCGCGGCGGCCGACGCCTCCACGCCGCGGATGATCCGCGCGATCACCGTCCAGGGCAACCAGCGGCTCGAGGCGGAGACGGTCCTTTCCTACACCAAGCTCCGCCCCGGCGAGCCCTATGACAATGAGCGCCTCGACGAGGCGCTCCGCGACCTCCTCGCCACCGACCTGTTCGCCGACGTCCAGATCCGCGACAATCAGGGCAGCCTCGTCATCGAGGTCAAGGAGAGCCCGGTCGTCAACCGAATCGTGCTCGAGGGCAACAAGCGGCTGAAGGACGAGAAGATCACCCCGGAGATCCGGCTCGCGCCCCGCCAGATCTTCAGCCGCGCCAAGGCCCGGGCGGACGTCGCCCGGATCATCGAGCTCTACCGCCGCCAGGGCCGCTTCGCCGCGACGGTGGAGCCCAAGATCGTCCAGCTCGAGCAGAACCGCGTCGACGTGGTCTACGAGATCAACGAGGGGCCGAAGTCGAACATCCGCGAGATCAACATCCTCGGCAACGAGAAGTTCGGCGACAGCGAACTTCGCTCTCAGATGGCGACGAAGCGGACCGGAATGTTCAGCTTCTTCGGATCCGGCAACGTCTACGATCCGGACCGCCTGGCCTTCGACCAGCAGAAGCTGAAGCAATTCTATCTGACGCACGGCTATGCCGACTTCCGGGTCGTCTCGGCGGTGGCCGAGCTGACGCCCGACCGGCGCGACTTCATCGTCACCTACGTTATCGAGGAAGGCGAGCGCTACAAGTTCGGCGACGTGAAGGTCGAGAGCGCGATCCGCGACTTCAAGGGCGAGGGGCTCCAGAGGCTCGTGCCGATGAAGAAAGGCGACTGGTTCAACGCCAAGCTGACCGAAGACACGATCACCCAGCTCAACGAGGCGGCGGGCCTGTTCGGCTACGCTTTCGCCGACGTGCAGGTGAATTACGACCGCGACAAGGAGACGCGCACCATGTCGCCGACCTTCGTGGTCGGAGAGAGTCCGCGCGTCTACGTCGAGCGAATCGAGATCAACGGCAACACCAACACCCGCGACAAGGTGATCCGCCGTGAGTTCCGCCTCGCCGAGGGCGATCCGTTCAACTCGGTCCGCGTCAAGCGCTCGCGCGACCGCATCCAGTCGCTCGGCTTCTTCCAGGAGAATCTGGAGATCGAGCAGGAGCAGGGCTCGACCCCAGACCGCGTCGTGCTCTCCACCAAGCTCGAGGAGAAGGCCACCGGCCAGCTCCAGATCTCAGCCGGATTCTCGAGCCTCGAGCGCTTCCTGCTCAACCTCTCGGTCGAGCAGCGCAACTTCATGGGCAAGGCCCAGACGCTGCGCGCGTCGGTCAATTATTCGAGCTATTCCAAGTCGGTAGACCTCGGCTTTACCGAGCCGTACCTATTCGATCGCAACATCGCGATCGGCTTCGACCTATTCCGGCGCGACTACAGCAACTTCAACTTCGTCAACAACAAGCGCAACACGACCTACAAGCAGACGACGACCGGCGGCCAGATCCGCGGCGGCGCGCCGCTCACCGAATATCTGCAGCTCGGCCTGCGCTACGGCCTCAACCGCGACGAGGTGACCCTCGACAAGGGTCTGTTCTTCACCGACCCGGACGGCGCCGGGCCACTGCCCGCCTTCTGCGATCCGCTTCGCGTCGGCCGCTATCTGTGCGAGGCGATCGGGACCAAGACCAGCTCGTCGATCGGATACACCTTGCTCTACGACACGACCGACAACCGCATCCGCCCCACCCAGGGCCAGCGCTTCACGATGAGCCAGGATTTCGCCGGCCTTGGCGGAAGCGTCAAATATCTGCGCAGCCGGGCCAATGCGGCGAAATATTGGAAGGTCGGCAACGGCTTCATTTTCTCGACCTCCCTCGAGGGCGGCTTCATCAAAAGCTTCGAGAAGGATCCGGGCGCGGGCCAGGATCCGGTCCGGATCGTCGACCGTTTCTTCCTCGGCGAGCCCCAAATCCGCGGCTTCGACATTCGCGGCGTGGGGCCGCGCGTCCAGCGCGTGCCCTTCAAGCGCGACGAGAAGGGCGCCTTCGTCAAGGATTCGGCCGGCAATTACGTGCTCGACGAGACGCGCCGGACGATCGTCGACGACGCGCTCGGCGGCCGCGCTTTCTATGTCGGCCGCGCAGAGCTCGAGATTCCGGTAAGCTCGAACTTCCGCGAGCTCGGCCTGCGCCCCTCCCTGTTCGTCGACGTCGGGGCGTTGTGGGGGCTAAAGGATCCTATCACCACGACCATCTTCCCCAACGACCCGCGCGCGCTGTCGCAATGCTATGACAGCGGCGGCACGCCGACGCCTAAACCCGACGGGGGCGCCTGCGCCCCCGGCACGACGGAAGTGGCCGGCATCTCGCCCTTCCTCGAACGCTTCCGCGGCGACACCTTGAAGCCGCGCCTGTCGGTGGGCGTCGGAGTCAATTGGAACTCGCCTTTCGGGCCGTTCAGGATCGATATAGCCAAGGCGCTCTTAAAGGCCGACGGCGACGACACCAAGCTTATCACCTTCAACGTAGGAACCGCTTTCTGATGAACAAAATCGCTTTCGGCGCAGCCCTTGCCGCCCTCTCCGTTGCGCTGCCCGGCGCCGCCCAGGCGCAGAAGACCCCGCCGGCGGTAATCGTCGTCGTCGATTCCAGCCGAATCTACGGCGAATGCACCGCCTGCCGGGCCGCGAGCGCCCAGCTCCAGAGCCTGGTGACCTCGGCCCAGCAGCGCGCCCAGGCGCTCGGTCAGCCGATCCAGACCGAGGCCCAGTCGATCGAGCAGGCCGCCAACGCGCTCCAGAACCAGCCCGCCGGCGCCGGCCGCACGACCGCCCAGACGGCGCTTCAGAACCGGATCAACGCGCTTCAGACGCGCCAGAATTCGGCCAACCAGGAATTGCAGCGCCTCGAGCAGAACATCCAGTCGACCCGCGCCAACGTCGCCCGCCAGATCAACGAGCGGCTCAACCCGATCATCAACCAGGTCATGACCGCTCACGGCGCCAACCTCGCCCTCGACGTCGATGCGACGCTCGCCCATTCGAGCGGCGTCGACGTGACGACCGAAGTGCTAAACGCGCTCAACCAGAAGCTGCCGAGCGTGAGCGTCACGCCGCTGCCGCAGCAGCCCGCCCAGCAGCAACCCCAGGGCCGGTGAGCTCCGAGGCGGGCAGCGCCGCCGCCGCGCCGCTGGATATCCGGCGGGTGATGGCGGCGCTGCCGCATCGCTATCCTTTCCTGCTCATCGACCGGGTCGAGGAGCTCGTCCCCAAGCAGCGCATCGTCGCGATCAAGGCGGTGACGATCAACGAGCCTTTCTTCCAGGGCCATTTTCCGGGCCGGCCGATCATGCCGGGAGTCCTTCTAGTCGAAGCGATGGCCCAGGCGTCGGGCGTCCTCGCCGTGGAATCGCTCGGCCTCGCCGGCTCCGGCAAGCTGGTCTATTTCATGGCGATCGACAGCGCCAAGTTCCGTCGCCCGGTCGAGCCGGGAGTCCTGCTCCGGATCGAGGTCGAGCTGCTCCAGGACCGGGGCAGCGTCTGCAAGTTCGCCGGCAAGGTGCTGGTCGACGGCAAGGTCGCCGCCGAGACGAACTTCACGGCGATGATCGCCGATCCGCCAGCCGACTGAGTTCGCGCCAGCGCCCCCCGGCGCGCTCCACCCCGAAGGCCGATTTCAGCTGCGCGGAATCGAGAATGGCCGCGGGGTCGCCGTCGGCAACCAGCCTGCGGCCGTCCATCAACAGCAACCGGTCCGCCCAGGAAGCGGCGAGATCGAGATCGTGAATCGCGACGAGCGCGGTCTGGCCGGTGTCCACCGCCTCGCGAATGCGCCGCACGAGGCGCAGCTGCCAGAGCGGGTCGAGATTGGCGGTCGGCTCGTCGAGGAGCAGCAGCCGCGGCTTCGCGGCGAGCGCCCTGGCGATGAGCACGCGGCTGCGCTCGCCAGTCGACAGCCTGTCGATCCGGCGCTCGGCAAAAGCCTGAAGATCGAGCGTTGCGAGAGCTGCGTCCGCCTCCTCTGCGGGAGTTCCCGCTGGAAGGCCGAGGCTCACGACGTCGCGGGCCGCGAGCGGCCAGGCCGCTTCCCGTCCCGCGGGCAGATAGGCGAGCAGCCGCTTGCGCCGGTCGGGGGGGAGCCCGCGCGGATCCTCGCCGTCTATGCGCACCCGTCCCTCGCCCAGCCCCGCAATCGCCCGCAACAGGCTCGTCTTGCCGCTGCCGTTGGGGCCGACCAGGCAGATCAGTTGCGGCGCGTCGACACGGACGTCGGTCGGCTCGAGCCGCCCCCGCATCGCGGCGCGCTCGGCCTCCAGCACGGGATTCATCGCGCCAGCCGCCAGCGCATATGGGCGACGAGCCACAGGAAGAAGGGCGCGCCGAGGAGAGCCGTCAGCACGCCGATCGGCAGGGTGCGCCCCAGCGGGGCGAGGCGGACGGCAAGGTCCGCGGCGAGCAGCAGCGCGGCGCCGATCAGGGCCGCCGGACCGACAGCGCCCCCCGGGTGCCCACCGGTCAGCCTGCGCGCGAAGATCGGCGCGACCAGGCCGATGAAGCCGATGGCGCCGCAGACGGCGACGCAGGCGCCGACGCCGAGCGCCGTCGCCGCGACGATCGCGAGGCGCAGGCGCCTGACGTCGTGGCCGAACGACTGGGCGACCTCCTCGCCGAGGGTCAGGCTGTCCAGCGCTGCTCGCGAGAGCCAGAGCGCGGCGAAGGCGAGCAAGGCCGGCACGGCGGCGAACGCGGCCTGCTCGAGGCTGCGGTCGACCAGCGACCCCATCAGCCACTCGTACGCGTCGTAGAAAGCGAAGGGGGAGGGCGCGAGGGCCAGAGCCAGGGTCGTCAGAGCGCCGGCGAGAGCGCTGATCGCGAGCCCGGCCAGGAGGAGAGTGGCCGTCTCGGCGCGGGGGCCGGCGAGCGCGAGCAGCAGAGCGAGGGCGATCAGCGCGCCCGCCACGGCCCCCAAGGCCACAGCCAGCGGCCCACTGAGGCCTAACAGATAGGCCGTGACGACAGCGCCCAGCGCCGCTCCGCTCGTCGTCCCGGTCAGATCCGGAGAGGCGAGGGGGTTGGCGAACAGGCCCTGCACCGCCGCGCCCGACGCGCCCAGCATGGCCCCGTAGACGAGCGCCAGCGCGGCGCGGGGCAGGCGCAACTCCGTCAGCAGGGCGAACGCCAAATCACGATCGAGCCCTCCGATGGGCGCCCACGGCAAAAGGAGTGACGCCGCGAATGCCGCCGCGACCAGCGCGACGAGGAGGACAGGCCTCACCGCGCCACCCCGCGCAGCCGCGCGATTTCGGCGGCGAGAGCGGGGCCCATGCAGGTCCAGAGCCGGCCGTCGGTCCGAAGCGTCCTCGCCTTGACGTTGCGCGCGAGCGGGTGCGCGAGCCATTTCTGCTCGCCGGAATATTGGCCGGCGCGATAATCGCTGCGCAGGATGATTGCGGGCGGACGCACGAGCAGCTGCTCGAGCCCGATGCGGTCGCCGCGCACAGGCCGCTGGCGAAAGCCGGCAAGCGCCATCCACTCGGCAGCCAGACCGGAAGCCGGAAGGGTGCGGCCCCCGCCGCCGAGCCACAAGGTGTCGGCCTGCGCGGCCGGCCGGCTGCGCTGCAGGCCTGCGATACGAGCGAGAAGAATGCGGCCCGCGGCAGGGCGGCCGAGCGCGCCGGACACCCGCGCGATCGAGCTCCGCACGTCAGCCAGGCTCTGCGGATAGGGAAGGTCGAGCGTGCGTATGCCGAGCCGTGCCGCGATCCGCGCCGAATCCCGCCCACCCCCGCCCATGGTCAGCACGAGCTCGGGGCGCAGCGGCGCGACGGAGAGCAGGCTGCCGTCGTTGCGCGCATGGCGCCGCGCCGCGCGCCAGAGGGGCGTCTCCGCCTCCTGTTGCGAGAGATGCGTCACGGAAACGATCTGTCGCGGATCCCCCAGCATGATCAGCAGCTCGTCCGTGCACAGGTTGAGGGACGCGACGCGCCGGGGCGCTGCCCCGGCCGCTCCGGCTAACGCCAGGCTAATTGCCGAAGCGAAGACGAAGGCCCGCATGGACCGTCCTTCCCGGAGTGTTGTAGCCGACGGCGTCCTGATACTCGGCGTCGAACGCGTTCTCGACGCGCAAGTAGATTTCGATCGGCGGGGCGACGCGCCAGGAGACGATCGCGGAGGCGAGCATATAGTCGCCCAGCGTGACGCGTTGCGCTGGAAACCTGTCGAAGTCGGTATCCGTCCGCGAGCCCACGTAAGCTAGGCTTGCGCTTCCGCGCAGGGCCCCGAGCCGCGCCTCGCCTGCGATGTTGAAGCTGTGTTTCGGCCGCCGGGCTTCCCGTAGAGCGAGGCCGCCCGCCACTTGCCGTTCCTCGGCGTGGAGCCAGGTGTAATTGAAATTCAGCCTCACCGATTTGCCCAAGCTCCACGCGCCTTCGGCCTCGATCCCCTTGCGGCGGCTGGCGCCGCTGGCATTGGCGGTGGTCGAGCGGAAGGTGGCGGGATCGAAAACGTCGACGATCTCGTCGCGAAGGTCGGCGCTAAAGATGCTGAGCCCCAGCGAACGGCGCGGCGTCGCCTCCCAGCGCAGGCCGGCGTGCCATCCCCGGGAGCGCTCGGGCCGAAGCGCCGGATTGCCGGTGAAGGAGCCGGGGAAGAAGCCGTAAAGGTCGTAGAAGGTCGGTTGGGCGAAGCCTTCGCCATAGCCGGCGATGACGCGCCATCGCCGCGCAGGCCGCGCCTCCAGATCGGCATAGAGCGTGGTCGCGTCCGCGAACGCGCTGAGGCTGTCGTGCCGCGCCGCGACTCTGGTCGTCAATTTGTCGCCAAGCCATTCCCCCTGCCACTCGCCGACCAGCGCTACCAGGCTTCGCGAGCGGTCCTGGTCGGTTCCACCGAAGAAGGCTTGGTCGCGCGCCCGGAAATCCTCCTCGTGGCGTTCCGCTCCGATAGTCAGGCGATGGTCGCCAAGGCGCCGCGAGGCCCTGGCCCCCATCGTGAAGCGGCGTCCGTATGTCCGGTTCAGCGCATCCTCGCCGAGCCTGTTGCGGTTGGCGCTGGCGAGCAGGGTAGCATCCGCCGTGAACGTCCATGGACCCCGATCCAGCTCGCCCCATAAGCGGGCGGCCCCGATGCGATTGAGTGTGGCGTCGAGCGTGTCGCCGCGGAGGAAGGTCGCGGGGTCGAAACCGTCGAATTCGCTCTTCCCCTCGATCCAGTGGCCCACCGCGCCGATCTCGACGCCGGAAGCCGGACGCAGCAGGGCGCGCAGGCTCGCCGACCGGTTCTCGAAACCGTCGCGTTCGCCGCCGCCGCCGAAGGAATCGATGCCCTCGCTCCTCTGCCACCCGGCGGTCCCGCCGAGCGTGACGCCGCGAGCCGAAGCCGAGGCCCTCGCCCAGCCGCGGGCGCTGTCCAGGCCGCCATATTCCGCCCCGGCGTCGACCCGGTCGCTCTCGCGGCCGTTCGTATAGGCCGCAACCACGCCGCCGATGGCCTCCGAGCCCCAGAAAGCCGATTGCGGTCCGCGGATGACGTCGATTCGATCCACGGCCTCTACGGTAAGGAGCTCGAACCGTGCTTCGTTGCCGGCCGCAGGGTCGTTGAAGCGGATGCCGTCGACGAACAGCAAGGTATGACCCGCCTCGGCGCCGCGGATGCGGACCTGGGTCTGGCTGCCGCGCGGGCCGGAAGTCGAGACGGACACCGCCGGAGTAAGCCGCAGCAGGTCGACGACCGTCGGCAGCCCGGACAGGAGGTTCTCCACCTCTTCCTGCCGCCCCTCCGATGGCGACACGGATTCGACCATCGCTTCCGGCTCCCGCGGCGCGGTCACCACGACGGTGGCGTCGGGCGGCGGCGCGGAGGCCAGTGCAACAAACAATATCAAGGACATGACGGCCCTCCTTCACAACGACTTACAAGTCGTCCCGGAGGAATCGCGGGCCTTGGCCCTCGACGCCACGCACGTACGGCTGGTCCCGGCCGGGTGCGGACGACGGCGTGAGGCAGGTCTCCTGGCTTCGCGGGTCGCTGCCGGTTCCTTCCGTTGCGGAAGAAGCGGCTCGCCGCTTACAGTTGCGGGCACAGCGCCGGATCTTCACCGGCTTCCCTTTTCACTCCGGTTTCCCGAAGCACCTACGCCTGGCGCCAGCGCTATTGCACCGCAGCACGGCTTGTCAATTCCGCCGTCTGCCGCTATTCGCGCCGCTCGTTTCCAGGCTGGTCGGAACCAGCTGCAAGATCAGGAAAATTCGCGATGAAGAGCGGCACCCACCCCGACTATCACATGATCAAGGTGCAGATGACCGACGGCACCACGTTCGAGACTCGCTCCACCTGGGGCAAGGAAGGCGACACCCTCCAGCTCGACATCGATCCCAAGGTGCACCCCGCCTGGACCGGCGGCACCGGCCGCATGGTCGACAGCGGTGGCCAGGTCGCGCGCTTCAACAAGCGCTTCGGCGGGCTCACCCTCGGCAAGAAGTGACGGCCGCGAGGCCGTCATCCCGGCGGAGGCCGGGATCCCGACGGGCCGCGCCGTGACTCTTATTCGCTGAGATGCCAGCCTTCGCTGGCATGACGAATCTCGCCACCATAGCCCCGCTCGTCGAAACCCCGCGCCTCGTGCTGCGGGCCTTCCGCGAAAGCGATCTCGAGCCTCAGGCGGCCGCAATGGCCGATCCCGCGGTCGTCCGGCATCTCGGCGGCACGCCTTTCTCGCGCGAGGAGACGTGGCGCAAGCTGCTCGCCGGCCCCGGCCTGTGGGCGGTGCTCGGCTACGGCTATTGGGTCGCCGAGCGGAAGGAGGATGGCGCCTATCTCGGCCAGATCGGATTCGCCGACTTCAAGCGCGACATGGCGCCCAGTATCGAGGGCCTGCCGGAAATGGGCTGGATCTTCGCGCCGGCCGCGCAGGGACAGGGCTATGCGACCGAGGCCGTGCTGGCCGCCCTCGGCTGGGCCGACGGCGCGCTGAACGCCCCTGAGATCGTCGCCATCATCAGCCACACCAACGCGCCCTCGATCCGGGTGGCCGAGAAGGGTGGGTTCGCGACGCGCGAGGAGGCGCTCTACAAAAGCGAGCCGATCCTGCTGTTCCACCGCCGGCGCTAAGCCGCTCCTCCCGCCGCACGTCCGCAACCGGACACCGCATGTTCGGGTCCGGACCCTTAGCGCGCCTTGCCGCGTTCGAAAACAGATGTAATCGTTCGGAAAGCCGTGAGATTCAGAATGTTGGCACGGCTCCTGCTACAGATGTGGCAGGCCGGCAAAAAGGGGGGATCAGTGAGCGCAAGATTTACGGGCGCCAGACGAAATCGGCTCGCTCGGCCGGCCATCCTCGCTTCCGCTCTCGCTTCGGTCTCGGCGCCCGCTTTGGCTCAGGAAACGCCCGAGACCAGCGATGCGCCCCCGCCGCAGGAGACTCCTGCGCAGACGGTCGAAGGGCCTCGCACCTACACGCCCGCCGATTTCGCCCGCTTCGCGCCGAAGAGCGCCCTCGACATGCTCCGCAACGTGCCCGGCTTCTCGATCCGCGAGGCGAGCCAGGAGCGCGGGCTCGGCGCCGCGACCGGCAATGTGCTCATCAACGGCCAGCGCATCTCGGGCAAGTCGAACGACGTCATCACCGAATTGAGCCGGATCCCGGCGACCAACGTCGTCCGCATCGAGATACGCGACGCCGCGACGCTCAACTTGCCGGGGCTCTCAGGACAGGTCGCCAACATCGTCTCCAAGGCCGGGGGCATCAGCGGCCAATGGGCCTGGCGCCCCGAATTCCGCCAGCGCAACACCGATCCGCTACTGACCCGCGGCGAGGTCTCGGTGTCGGGAAAGCGAGGCAAGATCGAATATACGCTCGGCCTCCAGAACCAGTCGTTCCGAGCCGGCGCGAACGGGCGGACCAACATCTTCCGCGAGAGCGGGGAGCGGATCGAGGCGCGCGACGACGTCTGGACCGCGGGCGGCGAGAATCCGCGCGCCAGCGTCCGCCTCACCTGGGACGGGCCGGGCAGCTCGGTGGCCAATTTGAACGGGTCCCTGTCGGGCTTCTATTTCGATTATCGCGAGCTCGGCGAGCGGCTCGGGCCGGGCCTGCCCGATCGCCTTCGCTCGGTCACCAACGACGAGGACAGCTGGGCCTATGAGATCGGCGGCGACTATGAGTTCGGCCTCGGCGGGGGCAAGCTGAAGCTGATCGGCCTCGACCAGGGCGGCCACACTCCGTTCGCGCAGGGCGTCCGGACGAGCTTCTCGGATGGCAGCGCGGACACGGGCAGCCGCTTCGACGAGATCGCCGACACGCACGAGCGGATCGGCCGCGCCGAATATCGCTGGAAATGGGGCAAGTCCGATTTCCAGCTCTCGGCTGAAGGCGCGTTCAACAGCCTCGACAACGTCTCACACTTCTTCATCCTCCGCTCGACCGGAAACTATGAGGAAATCCCGCTCCCGGGTGGGACGGCGACGGTGAAGGAGGATCGCTACGAGGGAATGGCGAGCTTCGGGCGGCCGCTGACGCCCAAGCTCAGCATCCAGCTCGCCGCCGGCGGCGAATATTCGAATCTGCGGCAGACCGGTCCCGGCGGCCTCAGCCGCACCTTCTGGCGCCCCAAGGGCCTGTTCTCGGCGGCGTGGAAGCCGACGCCGCTGCTCGACGTCAACCTGAAGCTCCAGCGCCGCGTCGGCCAGCTCAATTTCGGCGACTTCCTCGCCAAGGTGAACCTTACCGACGACCGCCAGAACGCGGGCAATGTCGAGCTGATGCCGCAGCAGAGCTGGGAGCTCGACCTCGAGGCGACCCGAAACCTCAAGAAATACGGGCGCACGACGCTGCGGCTCTACGGCCGGCTGATCGACGACATCGTCGACATCGTGCCGATCGGCCCGACCGGGGAATCGCCCGGGAACCTCGACCATGCGAGCGTCTACGGCTTCGAATGGAAGACGACGTTCAACTTCGACCCGATGGGCTGGAAGGGGGCCAAGGCCGATTTCCGGGTTCAGGCCCAGAAAAGCTCGGTCGAGGATCCGCTGACCGGCGAGAGGCGGCCGATCAGCAACAGCCTCCTTCACCTCGCCGAATTCAGCCTTCGCCACGACATTCCCGACAGCGACTGGGCCTGGGGGAGCGGGTACAGCTACGCTCTGTCGGCGAAGAACTACCGGCTCACCGAAGTGGGCCGCCAGTGGGAAGGGCCGGTGTGGGGCAACGTCTATGTGGAGAACAAGGACGTGTTCGGCCTGACCGTGCGGGCGACGGTCGGCAACGTCTTCGGCGCGCGATCGATGTGGGACCGGGTCGTCTACCAGGGACGCCGGACGGGTCCGATCGCCTTCATCGAGCGCCGCGACCGGCTGATCGGGCCGATCTTCAGCTTCCAGGTGCGAGGGAAGTTCTAGAAGAGCGCGATCAGGAGGTAGAAGATCGCGCTCACCGCCGCCGAGGCGGGGATGGTGATGATCCAGGCGAGGACGACATTCTGGGCGACGCCCCAGCGCACCGCCGAGGCCCGCCGAGCGATTCCGGCGCCGATGATCGCGCCCGTGATCGTATGGGTGGTCGAGACGGGGATGCCGAGATAGCTGGCTCCGAACAGCAAAGCCGAACCGCCTGTCGACGCGGCGAAGCCCTGGTGCTGCGACAATTTGGTGATCCGGCTGCCCATCGTCTCGATGATCCGCCAGCCGCCCGACAGCGTGCCGAGGCCGATCGCGATGTAGCAGCTGATCGCAACCCAGTGCGGCACGTGGAATTCGCCGCTTAGATAGCCCGTGGAGAAGAGCAGCACGGTGATGATCCCCATGGTCTTCTGGGCGTCGTTCAGGCCGTGGCCGAGCGAATAGGCCGCGGCGGAAGCCAGATGGAGCAGGCGGAAGGTGCGGTCCGCGCCGCGTGCCGTCGCTCTTATCGCCAGCCAGCTGCTCAGCAGGATCACCGCCATGGCGATGGCCATTCCGAGGACGGGAGCGAGCGGAATGAAAAGAAGCGTCTTGGTGACGCCGTTCCACTGGATCGTGCCGACGCCCACGGCGGCGAGCCCGGCGCCGACGATCCCGCCGACCAAAGCGTGACTCGAGGAGGACGGGATGCCCTTCAGCCATGTGACGACGTTCCAGGTCATCGCCCCGACCAAGGCGGCGAAGACGACTCCCGGCGTTACGTCGGCCTTGTCGATCAGGCCCTTGCCGATCGTGTTGGCGACGGCGTGGAGGTTGGGAAAAGCGAGCGTGAGAAAATAGGCCGCGAAGTTGAAGAAGGCCGCGAACGCGACGGCCTAGACGGGTCCGAGCAGCCGGGTCGCGACGACGGTGGCGATCGAGTTGGCGGCGTCGTGGAGGCCGTTGAGGAAGTCGAAGGCCAATGCGATGAGGATGAGGCCGACGAGGAGCGGCAAGGCGAGCTCGTGCATCCGTCCGGCTCCTCAGGCGTGATCGATGACGATGCCGTCGATCTCGTTCGCCACGTCCTCGAACGAGTCGGTGATGCGCTCCAGATGCTTGTAGATCTCGCGCGCGACGATGAAGGCGAGCGTGTTGGCGTGCGCGTCGCGGGTGAGGCGCTCTTGAGGCCGCGGGCGTGGACCTCGTCGGCCTCGCCCTCGAGCTCGACCAGGCGCTCGGTGAGCTTGTGCAGCTTCGGCGCGTTGCGCGCGACGTTGCGCAGCAGCGGCATGGCCTCGGCGGTGAGCCGGGCCGCGTCGGTGATGATCGCGACCATCTCCTTCATTTCCGGCTCGAACTCCTTGAGCTCGTAGAGATCGACGGCGGCGGCGGCGGCGTGCATCTCGTCCACCGCATCGTCCATCGCGCCGATCAGGCCGGTGATCGCGCCGCGGTCGAACGGCGTCAGGAAGGTGCGGCGGACCGTGGTCAGCACCTCGCGGATGACGTCGTCGGCGTCGTGCTCGCGCTTGTGGACCTCCTGGATGTGCGCCTGCATGCCCTCGCCGCCCTAACCGGCTTTTCATGACAATCTCATGACGAAGCGGGGGCCGCGAGGGGGAGAAGGACGTGGAAGCTCGTCCCCTGGCCGACCACGCTCTCGATGTTGAGGCGGCCGCGGTGGCGCTCGACGATGTGCTTGACGATGGAGAGGCCGAGCCCGGTGCCGCCGAGCGAGCGGCTGCGGCTCGGATCGACCCGATAGAAGCGCTCGGTGACGCGGGGAATGTGCTCGGCGGGGATGCCGTCGCCCTGGTCGGTGACGGTGAGGCGGACCATGCCGCGCTCGCGCTTCATAACCAGCGTCACGGGCGCGCCGCACCGTCCGTAGCGAAGCGCGTTGCCGATCAGGTTGTCGAGCAATTGCAGCAGCTGGCCCCGGTCGCCCGCCACGGCCGGAAGGTCCGCCGTGCAATGGATGACGATATCCGACTCCCGCTCGGTGGCGATTGCGTGCCAGCTCTCGCGGGCCTCGCGGGCGAGCGGCTCGAGGTCGAGCGGGTCGCGCGGCGTGGTGAAGCGCTCGGCCTCGATCCGGGAGAGGGAGATCAGGTCCTCGACCAGGCGCTGCATGCGCCGCGCCTCGTCGTACACGATGCCGGTGAAGCGCTCGCGCGTGCCCAGATCGAGATCGGCCGCCTGCTCGCGCAAGGTTTCCGAATAGCCCACGAGGGTGGCGAGGGGGGTCCTAAGCTCGTGGCTCGCGTTCGCGACGAAATCGACGCGCATCTGCTCGGCGGCATGCTGCTCGCTGCGGTCGGTCAGCCGCACGAAGAGGGCGCCGTCGCTGAGCGGTGCGACGCTCATCGTCCAGCGCCGCTCCGCCTCGCCGAGGCCGACGATCTCGGCTTCCTCGGGCGTCTCCGGATTGGCGGTGAGCAGACGCTCGACGGCGGCGGGGTGGCCGAGGGCGGCGCCAACGTCCTCGCCGTCGATATTCGGCCCGAGGATGGCGCGCGCCGCCGCATTGCTCCTGCGCACCTGCCCCTCGGCGACGACGAGCGCCGGTTCGGGAAGGGCTTCGAGGAACTCGGCGATCATCGCTTCAGGACCGAGTCCCTGCCGGCGTCGAGGAACGGTGCACCGCGCTCCGCGACCTGGCGGCGCCCGTCGATGACGATGGCCGAGGCGAGCCCGGGCACTTCGCCCTCGAGACGCATGCCGCGGTAGGCCACCTGCGGGTCGGCGAAGACCGCGTCGACCGCGTTGATCGGCCCCGCCGGAATGCCCGCGGCTTCCAGCGCGTCCGAAAATTCGTGCCGCCGGCGAAGCGCGATCGCAGCCTGCAGCTGCGGGAGCAGCGCGTCGCGGTTGACGACCCGCGCGGGATTGGTGCGGAAGCGCTCGTCCTCCGCAAGGGCCGGCAGTCCGAGTATCGCGCAGAGCCGCGCGTATTGGGCGTCGTTGCCGACCGCGACGATGACCTCGCCGTCCGCGACGCGAAAGGCCTGGTAGGGCACGAGATTGGCGTGGCCGTTGCCCATGCGGTGGGGGACCTCGCCCGAGACCATCCAGTTCAGCGCCTGGTTGGCGAGCACGCCCACCTGCGTGTCGAGCAGGGCCATGTCGATATGAGCGCCGCGCGCGGTCCGGTCGCGTTCCCGCAATGCGGCGAGGATCGCCACCGTCGCATAGAGGCCGGTGAAGAGATCGGCATAGGCAAGGCCGGATTTCTGGGGCTCGCCGTCGGGCGCCCCGGTCAGCGACATGGCACCGCCCATGCCCTGGATGATGAAGTCGTAGCCGGCACGGGCCGCATAGGGCCCCGTCTGGCCGAAGCCCGTGATCGAGCAATAGACGAGGGCGGGGTGCAGCGCCGAGAGGGCAGGATAGTCGAGCCCGAATCTCGCCAGCCCGCCCACCTTGAAATTCTCGATCAGGACGTCCGCTTCCGCCGCCAGGGCGCGCACCTGAGCCTGCCCCTCGGCCGTCTCGATGTCGATCGCCACCGACCGCTTGCCGCGGTTGCAGCTGTGGAAATAGGCCGAGGCCCCGTCCGCCGCGAAGGGCGGCCCCCAGTGGCGGGTGTCGTCGCCGACCTCGGGCCGCTCGACCTTCACCACCTCCGCGCCGAGGTCGGCCAGAAGCTGCCCGGCCCAGGGCCCGGCGAGGATCCGGGCGAGCTCGACCACCTTCAGGCCGGCGAGCGGCTTATCCACCGGCTGTGGCCCCAGCGAAGGCTGGGGCCCCGGCGAATGAGGGGCGCAGACGGTCTTCACCCGCGGGGACCCCAGCCTTCGCTGGGGTGACGAGTGCCGCTCCCTGCGCGGCCCTCGTCAAAACGCCGCGATCCCGGTAATGGCGCGGCCGAGGATGAGGCCGTGGACGTCGTGCGTGCCCTCGTAAGTGTTGACCGTCTCGAGGTTCATCGCGTGGCGCATGACCTGGAATTCGGCGGAGATGCCGTTGCCGCCGTGCATGTCGCGCGCCGTGCGGGCGATGGCGAGCGCCTTGCCGACATTGTTGCGCTTGATGAGGCTGATCGTCTCGGCGATCAGCTCGCCTCCGTCCATCCGCCGGCCGACGCGGAGCGCGGCCTGGAGGCCGAGGCTGATCTCGGTGGCCATGTCGGCGAGCTTGATCTGGACGAGCTGGGTGGCGGCGAGGGGACGGCCGAACTGCTTCCTTTCGAGCGTGTAGCGCCGCGCCGCCTCGAAGCAGGCCTCGGCCGCGCCCATCGAGCCCCAGGCGATGCCGTAACGGGCGCGGTTGAGGCAGCCGAACGGCCCCTTGAGGCCGCTGACGTTGGGGAGGAGGCTCTCCTCGGGAACCTCGACGCCGTCCATGACGATCTCGCCGGTGATCGACGCGCGGAGCGAGAGCTTCTGCCCGATCTTCGGCGCGCTGAGGCCCTTCATGCCCTTTTCGAGCAGGAAGCCGCGGATCCTGCCCTCGTGCGCGTCGGACTTGGCCCAGACGACGAAGACGTCGGCAATAGGCGAGTTGGTGATCCACATCTTGGTGCCGGAGAGGCGGTAGCCGCCGTCGATCGCCTCGGCGCGGGTGCGCATGCTGCCGGGGTCGGAGCCGGCGTCGGGCTCGGTGAGGCCGAAGCAGCCGATCAGCTCGCCGCGCGCGAGGCCGGGCAGCCAGCGCTTCCGCTGCGCCTCGGATCCGTAGGCATGGATCGGATGCATGACGAGCGAGGACTGGACGCTCATCGCCGAGCGGTAGCCGCTGTCGACCCGCTCCACGGCGCGGGCGACGAGGCCGTAGCTGACGTAGTTCAGGCCCGCGCCGCCATATTCGGGCGGGATCGTCGCCCCGAGCAGGCCGAGTTCGCCCATTTCGGACATGATCTCGCGGTCGAAACGCTCCTCCAGGAAAGCCTTGGTGACGCGCGGCTGCAGTTTCTCCTGCGCATAGCCTTCGGCCGTGTCGCGAACGATGCGTTCCTCGTCCGAAAGCTGTGCGTCCAGCGCGAACGGATCCCCCCAGTCGAACGTGCCTCTCGCCGCGTCGGCCATCTCTTCCCTTTCGAACCGTCCGGACAGGGTGGGATTCGAACCCACGGTGGGCGTGAACCCACGGCGGTTTTCAAGACCGCTGCCTTAAACCACTCGGCCACCTCTCCGTCGCCACGCGGCTTATCGCGCCGGAAGCGCTCTGCCTAGTCGCAGTGGCAACGGCCGCGCGGTCGCCATTCGTCGTTTCGTCGACGCATCGAGCGTCGGCCGACGACCCGTTTGTCGTTTCATCGAAGCCCGATGGACGCTTCCCAACGGCCGCTTTAGC
>DATAIU010000065.1:0-4563 GCA_036262495.1 Allosphingosinicella sp. | reverse complement strand
GTCTTCGACGACATCTTCATGGTCTCGGCGACGAGCGGCGACGGCGTCGACGACTTGAAGGCGGCGCTCGCCGCGCGGGTGCCGGAAGGGCCGTGGCATTTCCCGGAGGACCAGGTCTCGGACGCGAGCGAGCGGCTGGCGGCGACCGAGGTCACGCGCGAGCAGCTCTACCTCCAGCTCCACGCCGAGCTTCCCTATGCGAGCGCAGTCGAAACCGAGAAATATGAGGAGCGCAGGGACGGCTCGGTCGCGATCCACCAGCAGATCCTCGTCGGCCGAGCGACCCAGAAGGCGATCGTGCTCGGCAAGGGCGGCACGCGGATCAAGGCGATCGGCGAGGCGGCGCGGAAGGAGCTCGAGACGGCGATGGGACGCAAGGTCCATCTCTTCCTCCACGTCAAGGTCAAGCCGGACTGGGAGGAGGATCGCGGCCTCTACCGCGAGATCGGGCTCGACTGGGTGGAGTGACGGACGAACCGGCCTATTTCTGCATCTCGCCGGAGCAGCCGCTGCCGGACATCTCCGGCTATCGTCCTTTCAAGGCAGTGCTGATCCTCGAGCGGGAGACGCCGGCGGACTGGCGATCCAATGTGGCTGCCTGGCTGGTGGCGGCCGGATGCCGCTACGCCATGACGTGGGGGATCGACAACGAAGCCTGGCACGATGAGATCGACGACGCCGTGCACGTGAAGTTCGACTGGGAGGAGGTGCCCGACGATCATTTCATCATGACGACCTGGCACGAGAATCTCGATGAGACCTTCTGGTTCGCCCAGTTCTGCGCATACTTCTCATACGACGATGTCGAACTGACGAACACGCTCCTCGTCCACGTCGCCGACGCACCGTCGGCCGAGACCATAGTCGCCCGCTTCAGGGCTGCCCCGGACTGGGAGGAGTGAGGCCCGCCCTCAAGGACGGGCCTTACCCTAGCCCTTGACGTTCACCACCTGCCGCAGCCGGTGCTTGATCGCCACGAGGTCTGTCTGCGCATCCATGACCGCGCCGATGTCCTTGTAGGCGGCCGGGCTCTCGTCGAGCACGCCTTCGTCGACGCGGCATTCGATGCCCTGCATCGCCTCGCGGTGCTGATCGAGGCTGATCAGCTTCTTGGCCTGGCCGCGCGACATCACGCGGCCGGCGCCGTGCGAGCAGCTGTGGAAGCTGTCGGCATTGCCGAGCCCCTCGACGATGAAGCTGCCGGTGCCCATCGAGCCCGGAATGATGCCGAGCTCCCCGATGCCGGCGCGCACCGCACCTTTCCGCGTCACCCAGACCTGCTCGCCGAAATGCTGCTCTCGGGTCGCATAATTGTGGTGGCAGTTGATCGCCTGCTTCTCGGTCCTGAACGGGGGGAGATGCTTGCGCAGCGCGTCGAGCACGCGGGCCATCATCAGCTCGCGATTGGCCATGGCGTAGTCCTGCGCGAAGCTCATCGCCTCGATATAATCGTCGAACAGCTCGGAGCCCTCGGTGAGGAAAGCGAGGTCGCGGTCCGCGAGGTGGAAATCGAGCGTCTGCTTCGCGATCGCCTGCTTCGCCGCCTCGATGAAATAGGTCCCGATGCGGTTGCCGGTGCCGCGCGAGCCCGAGTGGAGCATCGCCCAGACGCGCTGCTCCTCGTCGAGGCATATCTCGATGAAATGGTTGCCGCCGCCCATCGAGCCCAATTGGTCGCTGGTCTTGCCCTGCACCTTGGGGTGCCTGGCGACGATCCGCCGCCAGCGCTCCTCGAAGCGCTCGTACCAGGTGCGCGCGATGGCGTTGGGCGTCACCGCCCAGCCGCCCTTGGAGTGGTTCGCCGTCTGGCTCGATTCGAAGCCCTTCGGAACCGCCCGTTCGATGTCGGCACGAATTTCCGACAGGCTGTCGGGAAGGTCGCCGGCCGTCAGCGACGTGCGGACCGCCATCATCCCGCAGCCGATGTCGACGCCGACCGCTGCCGGGACGATCGCCTGCTTCGTCGCGATTACCGAGCCAACAGTTGCCCCCTTGCCCCAGTGCACGTCCGGCATTCCGGCGACGTGGCTGTGGATGAAGGGGAGGGAGGCGACGTTGCGAAGCTGCTGCATCGCCCCGGCCTCGAAAGGCTGGTGGCTGTCCCAGAGCTTGAGCGGCGCACCGCCGCTTTCATGGAGCGAGAATTTGTTCATGGCCTTGTTCCTGATCGATTTGATTTGGTCAGGGTGGCCAGGTTCGAACTGGCGACCTCCCGCTTCCAAGGCGGGCACTCTACCCACTGAGCTACACCCTGAACGACGGGCGCAGCGAAGCGACCCGTCACCTTCTGGGGGTGACGTTCCTCGGTCGTAGGCAGAGATAGGTCGCGTTCATAGCGGTCGGGCCTCTAGGCGAATCAGGCGCAGCTGGCAAGCAGCTCGTCGACCCAGGCGGGTACGAGCTCGCCCGCAGGTCCTGTTCGGCTTTCGTCGAAATAGACGCTGGCCAGGCTGGGCTCGAGGTTCATCTCGAGCGTGCGCGCGCCGACGTAGCGGGCGGTCTGCACGAAGCCGGCGGCGGGATAGACGTTGCCCGACGTGCCGATCGAGACGAACAGATCCGCCCGCATCAGGGCGCGGTCGATCCGGTCCATGCCGTAGGGCATTTCGCCGAACCAGACGATGTCGGGACGCAGGCGCCCCTTCGCGCCGCATCCGGGGCATGGCGGCTCGGGCGCGAGATCCCTCTCCCAGGGCACTCGCGCGTCGCAGGCGAGGCACCATGCCGATTTGAGCTCTCCGTGCATGTGAAGAAGCCGCTTGGCGCCGGCACGCTCGTGGAGGTCGTCGACATTCTGGGTGACGATCAGCAGGTCCCCCGGCCATGCCGCGTCGAGCCGAGCGAGCGCGCGGTGGGCGACATTGGGCTCCACCTCAGCGAGCCTGCGCCGCCTGGCGTCGTAGAAAGCGTGGACGAGTTCCGGATCGCGCCGGAAGGCTTCCGGAGTGGCGACGTTCTCGACCCGGTGGCCCTCCCATAGTCCGTCGGCGCCGCGGAAAGTGGCAAGGCCGCTCTCCGCCGAAATGCCGGCGCCAGTCAGGATGACGATGTTTCGCATGTCCTTCATGGCCGGTTGTGTAGCGGAAGGCGGGACGGTTGCGATATCGGGTCGCGTCCCGCATGGAAGGGCGATGGTTGGCATCTCGATCTTCGGGGCAGGAGGGCGCATGGGCCGGGCGATCGCCGAGGCCGCAGCGGCCCGCGACGACGTCCGCATCGTCGAGCGCGACGCCGACGTGTTCGTGGATTTCACGGCGCCCGAAGCTCTAGGCTCGAATCTGGACGCGGCGCGAGCGGCGGGGCGGCCGATCCTGGTCGGGACGACCGGCCTCTCTGACGAGCATCGGCGTCTGATCGACGCGGCGGCGGTGGAGATCGCCGTGCTCGAAGCGGCGAACACCTCGCTCGGCGTCAATCTGCTCGCCCATCTCGTGCGCGAGGCAGCGGCTCGGCTGGGGCCGGATTGGGATGTCGAGATCCTCGAGATGCATCACCGCCACAAGAAGGATGCGCCCTCGGGCACGGCTCTGATGCTGGGGAGGGCGGTGGCCGAGGGGCGCGGGATCGCGCCGCCCGAGCCTCTTGGCGATCGAAGCGGAGCGCGGCCGGAGGGGACGATCGGCTTCGCGTCGCTGCGCGGCGGATCGGTCGCCGGCGAGCATGTCGCCATTTTCGCCGGAGATGGGGAGCGGCTGGAGCTCGGTCACCGCTCCGAAAGCCGCGCCATTTTCGCTCGCGGCGCGATCGCGGCAGCCTTGTGGCTCGTCGGCAAGCCGCCCGGCCGCTACGCCATGGCGGACGTGCTCGGGCTGTGAGCCCGGACGAAGTCGCCGAACTCTACCGGCGTCTCCACGACCGCACGCCGAATCCGGAGACGGAGCTGGAATATCGCAACAACTTCACTCTGCTTGTCGCAGTCGTGCTCTCGGCCCAGGCGACCGACGCGAGCGTGAACCTTGCCACTCGGGAGCTATTCGCCAAGGCGAGGACGCCGGCCGAGATGGTCGCGCTCGGGGAGGAGGGCGTGAAGGCGCACATCAAGACGATCGGGCTGTTCAACATGAAGGCGAAGAACGTGATCGCGCTCAGCGAGGCGCTGATCGACCGCCACGGCGGCGAGGTGCCCGAGGATTTCGAGGCGCTTCAGGCGCTGCCCGGGGTCGGACGAAAGACCGCCAACGTCGTCATGAACTGCGCGTTCGGCGCGGAGACCTTCGCGGTCGACACCCATGTCTTCCGGGTCTCGAACCGGACCGGGCTCGCGCCGGGAAAAGATGTGCTGGAGGTGGAGCGGCGGCTCGACGCGGCGACGCCTGCGCCGTGGCGGCGGGACGCGCACCATCTCCTGATCCTCCACGGCCGCTACGTCTGCAAGGCGAGGAAGCCCGAATGCTGGCGCTGCTCGGTCGCGGACATCTGCCGCTACGAGCCGAAGACGCCGCCCCCGGGCGGGCCGAGCTAGAACAGTCCGGGCGCGAACCTCTTCACGCGGCAGGAATAATCGTCGTACGCGGCCCCGAAGTGGTCGCGCAGCAGTCGTTCCTCGATGCGCACCCGGAGCGC
>DATAIU010000064.1:0-14952 GCA_036262495.1 Allosphingosinicella sp. | reverse complement strand
CGCCTTCACCATGGCGCTTGCCTTCGACATGTCCATCTCCCCCGCGTGGCGCTCCTTCACCAGGGCCATGACCCGGCCCATGTCCTTGAGCGAAGTCGCCCCGGCTTCGGCGACGATCGCGTCGATCGCGGCCTTCGTTTCCTCCTCCCCCATCTGGCTCGGCAGGAAGCCCTCGATCACCGCCACCTCGGCCTTCTCGGCGTCGGCGAGCTCCTGGCGGCCGCCTTGCTCGTAGAGGAGGATCGATTCGCGGCGCTGCTTGATCATCTTCTGGAGGACCTCGCTCACCAGCGTGTCGTCGTCCGCCGGCGTGCCGCCGGTCCGCGCTTCGATGTCGCGATTCTTGATCGACGACTGGACGAGGCGCAGCGCCGCGACCCGCGGCTTGTCGCCGGCCTTCATCGCCGCGGTCAAAGCGGCCTTGATCTCGTCGCGAATCATGCGGGCTTTCTCTCGCTCGAAAGGAAAGGCGGGAGGTTAGCGGCCTCGTGCGAACTTTAATAGATTGACGGTCCGTCGGGCCGAACCTACCCGTCGAGCCTTAGCGACATCGCCGCAATTTTCCGAGGAGTGCCCGCCGCCATGGCCGACGCCAGCCACACGCCTGCGCCGGAGGGTGCGACGGGCGTTCTGGTGCTGGCGGACGGAACGGCGGTGTGGGGCCGCGGCTTCGGGGCCGAAGGCGAAGCGGTCGGCGAGGTCTGCTTCAACACGGCGATGACCGGCTATCAGGAAGTGATGACCGATCCCTCCTATGCGAGTCAGATCGTCACCTTCACCTTTCCCCATATCGGCAATGTCGGCGCCAATTACGAGGACGTCGAGGCCGACAATCCCTGGGCCCTGGGCTGCATCGTCCGTCAGGACGTGACGGAGCCGAGCAACTTTCGCGCGGTGCAGACCTTCGTCGAATGGATGCGCGCGAACCGGCGGATAGGGCTTTCGGGCGTGGACACGCGGGCGCTGACGCGTCGGATCCGGGAGAAAGGAGCCCCCAGCGGGGTGATCGCGTACAGCGAGGCCGGCGAGTTCGACGTGCCGGCGCTGATCGAGAGAGCACGCGCCTGGCCGGGACTGGAGGGCATGGACCTGGCGAAGGAGGTCTCCTGCCGCCAGATGTACCGGTGGTCGGGGGGCCTTTGGCGTCTCGGGGCGGGCTATGAAGAATCCCCCTCTCCCCGAGGGGGAGAGGGCTTCGTCCCCCACGTCGTCGCCATCGACTACGGCTCGAAGCGCAACATCTTCCGCAATCTCGCCGAGGCGGGCGCCCGGGTCACGGTGCTGCCGGCGACCGCCGCCTCGGACGAGGTTATGGCGCACGAGCCGGACGGCATCTTCCTCTCCAACGGCCCCGGCGACCCGGCGGCGACCGGCGAATATGCGGTGCCGGTGATCCGGCAGCTGCTCGACACGGGCAAGCCGCTGTTCGGCATCTGCCTCGGCCACCAGTTGCTCGGCCTCGCCGTCGGCGCGAAGACCGTGAAGATGCACCAGGGCCACCGCGGCGCGAACCACCCGGTCAAGCGCCTCGCCGACGGCCGGGTCGAGATCACCAGCATGAACCACGGCTTCGCGGTCGAGGCCGAGAGCCTGCCCGAGAACGCGAAGGCGACGCACATCTCGCTCTTCGACGGGAGTTTGGCGGGGCTGGAGCTGACGGACCGGCCGGCGTTCAGCGTCCAATATCACCCCGAGGCGAGCCCGGGGCCGCAGGATAGCGCCTATTTGTTCGAGAAGTTCGTGGGGCAGCTCCGGCGGTGATGCAGGCCGCTGTCATAACTCCCTCTCCCCGGCGGGGAGAGGGTTGGGGTGAGGGGGTTCCGAGTCCGAGAGTGGTCGATGACGCCGAGCCTCCTCATCCTGCCCTCTCCCCCAGGGGAGAGGGATCAATCGGAGCGGTTCCTCGCGATCAGGAGCTCGTGGCGGATCGCCTCGAGGACGCCATGGGTGTCCGCCAGGACGTCGTTGTTCCAGAAGCGCAGGACGCGGTAGCCGTAGGTCTCGATGACGGCCGTCCTGGCGGCATCCCGCTCGGCGTTGTGCTGTCCCCCGTCCAGCTCGATCCCCAGCCGAGCAGTTCGGCACGCGAAGTCCGCCACGTAGCCGTCGATCTGGAGCTGCCGGACGAATTTCTCGCCTTCGAGGCGGCGGCCGCGGAGATGGTGCCAGAGGCGCTCTTCGGCTTCGGTCTGATTGGCGCGGAGCCGGCGCGCGATCGGAGTCAGTCGTTTCCTTCCCACGGCCGGACCCCCTCACCCAACCCTCTCCCCGCCGGGGAGAGGGCTCCCCAGCGCCGCCGCCACGTCTCCCCCTCTACAAACCTGCGCCGGATTTCGATTAATTCTCAAGCAAGAGTCAACTGAAACCGATGCCCCGCCGCACCGACATCTCCTCGATCCTCATCATCGGCGCCGGTCCGATCGTCATCGGGCAGGCGGCGGAGTTCGATTATTCGGGGACGCAGGCGGCGAAGACGCTGCGGGCGGAGGGCTATCGGATCGTCCTGGTCAATTCGAACCCGGCGACGATCATGACCGATCCGGAGCTGGCCGACGCGACCTACGTTGAGCCGATCACGCCCGAGTTCGTGCGGCTGATCATCGAGAAGGAGCGGCCGGACGCGGTGCTGCCGACGATGGGCGGGCAGACCGCGCTGAACACGGCGCTGGCGCTCTTCAAGGACGGGACGTTCGAGAAATACGGGGTTCGCATGATCGGCGCCGACGCGGCGGCGATCGAGAAGGCGGAGGACCGCCTCCAGTTCCGCGAGGCGATGTCGAAGATCGGGCTCGAAAGTCCGCGCTCGCAGATCGCCCATAGCCTCGACGATGCCGTGCGGGCGCTCGACGAGGTCGGCCTGCCGGCGATCATCCGGCCCTCGTTCACGCTGGGCGGCACGGGCGGCGGCATCGCCTACAATCGCGAGGAGTTCGTCGAGATCGTCACCGGCGGGCTCGAAGCCTCGCCGACGACCGAGGTGCTGATCGAGGAATCGGTGCTCGGCTGGAAGGAATATGAGATGGAGGTGGTCCGCGACCGCGCGGACAATGCCATCATCGTCTGCTCGATCGAGAATATCGATCCGATGGGCATCCACACGGGGGATTCGATCACCGTCGCGCCGGCGCTGACGCTGACCGACAAGGAATATCAGATCATGCGCAACGCGAGCATCGCCTGCCTGCGCGAGATCGGGGTCGAGACGGGCGGGTCGAACGTCCAGTTCGCCGTCAATCCGGAAAACGGCCGGCTCGTCGTCATCGAGATGAATCCGCGCGTCAGCCGTTCTTCGGCGCTCGCCTCCAAAGCGACGGGTTTTCCGATCGCGAAGGTCGCCGCGAAGCTGGCCGTGGGCTACACTCTGGACGAGATCCAGAACGACATCACCGGAGTCACTCCGGCCTCGTTCGAGCCGACGATCGATTATGTCGTGACCAAGATTCCGCGCTTCGCCTTCGAGAAGTTCAAGGGGTCCGAAGCGCTTCTCTCGACCGCGATGAAGTCGGTCGGCGAGGCGATGGCGATCGGCCGCTCGTTCCACGAGAGCCTGCAAAAGGCGCTGCGCAGCCTGGAGATTGGCCTCATCGGCCTTGACGGCGTCCGCGATCTCTACGGCGCTCCGCGCGAGGAGATCGAGGCGGCGCTGGCGCGGCCGACGCCCGACAGGCTGCTCGTCGCGGCCCAGGCGCTTCGCGAGGGCTTCTCGGTCGCGGAGATCCACGCGATCGCGAAATACGACCCCTGGTTCCTCGAGCGGCTGAAGGAGATAATCGACGAGGAGGAGGCGCTCTGCCGCGACGGCCTACCGGTCGACGGCGCCGGCATGCGGCGCCTCAAGGCCATGGGCTTTTCCGACCGCCGGCTGGCCGAGCTGGCGCTCCGCTCCGCCCATATCCGCGGCGGCGGCGTCAAGACTCGGGCGCGGAGCCACGGCCTCCTGCACGACGTCACGAAAATGATGATCGGCGCGACGACCGAGGACGAGGTGCGCGCTCTCCGCCACAAGCTCGGCGTCCGCCCGGTGTTCAAGCGCATCGACACCTGCGCCGCCGAGTTCGAGGCGAAGACGCCCTATATGTATTCGACCTACGAGGCGCCGAGCTTCGGCGAGCCCGAATGCGAGTCGGCGCCCAGCGACCGGCGCAAGATCCTCATCCTCGGCGGCGGGCCGAACCGGATCGGGCAGGGGATCGAGTTCGACTATTGCTGCTGCCACGCCGCCTACGCGCTGGCCGACGCCGGCTTCGAGACGATCATGGTCAATTGCAACCCTGAAACGGTCTCGACCGATTACGACACCTCGGACCGCCTCTATTTCGAGCCGCTGACGGTGGAAGACGTCCTGGAGATTCTCCAAGTCGAGCAATCGCGCGGCGAGCTCGTCGGGGTGATCGTCCAGTTCGGCGGCCAGACGCCCCTGAAGCTCGCCGCCGCGCTCGAGAGAGAGGGCATACCGATCCTCGGCACCTCGCCCGACGCCATCGACCTGGCCGAGGACCGCGAGCGCTTCGCGGCGCTCGTCAACAGGCTGGGCCTTAGACAGCCCGAGAACGGCCTCGCCCGCTCGCGCGACGAGGCGATCGCGGTTGCCGAGCGGATCGGCTACCCGGTTCTGACGCGTCCCTCCTACGTGCTCGGTGGCCGGGCGATGGAGATCGTCGACGGCCCCGCCCAGCTCGACGCCTATATCGCCGCCGCGGTTCAGGTGTCGGGAGACAGCCCCGTCCTTATCGACAAATATCTGCGCGACGCTATCGAGGTCGACGTCGACGCGATCTGCGACGGGACCGACGTAGCGATCGCCGGGGTCATGCAGCATATCGAGGAGGCCGGCGTCCATTCCGGGGACAGCGCCTGTTCGCTGCCGCCCTACAGCCTCGAGGCGCCGATAATCGCCGAGATCGAGCGGCAGACGCGGGCGCTCGCCCTCGCGCTCGGCGTCAGGGGGCTGATGAACGTCCAGTTCGCGGTCAAGGAAGGCCTCGTCTATCTGATCGAGGTCAATCCGCGCGCCAGCCGGACCGTGCCCTTCGTCGCCAAGGCGATCGGAACGCCGGTCGCCAAGATCGCCGCGCGCGTGATGGCGGGCGAGCCGCTGATGGGCTTCCTGCCGCTCAGGACGGAGATCGCGCATATCGCGGTCAAGGAAGCCGTCTTCCCGTTCGCGCGCTTCCCCGGCGTCGATCCGGTACTGTCGCCGGAAATGAAGTCCACCGGCGAAGTCATGGGAATCGATGAAGATTTCGCCAAGGCGTTCCTTAAGTCGCAGATCGGCAGCGGCCTCACCCTTCCGCTCGCGGGCACCCTGTTCGTCTCGGTGAAGGACAGCGACAAGGGGGCCATCACGGGGCCGGTACGCGCCCTCACCGGCTTGGGCTTCAACGCCATCGCGACCGGCGGTACCGCGGCCTGGCTCGCCGGGGAGGGGATCGACGTCGAGCGCGTCAACAAGGTGGCCCAGGGCCGTCCGCACATCGTCGACCGGATCAAGGACGGCGGCGTCGACATCATCTTCAACACGACCGAGGGCTGGCAGAGCCACAAGGATTCGGCCTCGATCCGGGCCTCGGCGCTGATGGCCAAGGTCCCCTATTTCACGACCGCGGCCTCCAGCGCCGCCGTCGTCCGCGCGATAGCCGCGCTGAGGGACCAACGCCTTGAAGTGAAGTCGCTGCAGGACTATTATTCAGGCTCCAGAGCGTGATCCTGAACAATCGAACACGCAGCCGGGTGTCTTTTCCAGGGGAGGAGGCGCCCCGAAGAGAGTTTTGACGAAAGGTATTTGGCTATGGCGACCGTCGACAAGATGCCGATGCTGGCCGAGGGCTATGAGAAGCTGCAGAACGACGTGCGGCACCTGAAGACCGTCGAGCGTCCCTCGGTGATCGAGGCGATCGAGGTCGCGCGCGGCCATGGCGACCTTTCCGAGAATGCCGAATATCACGCCGCCAAGGAGCGCCAGGGCCAGGTCGAGGCGCAGATCGCCGACCTTGAGGACCGGCTGAGCCGGGCGATGGTGATCGATCCCACGACGCTGTCCGGCGACAAGGCTGTCTTCGGCGCGACCGTCCATCTGCTCGACGAGAACGACAAGCCGGTCACCTACCAGATCGTCGGCCAGACCGAGGCGGACGCGCGGGTCGGCCGGATCTCGTACAATTCGCCGCTCGGCCGCGCGCTGATCGGCCGCTCGGTCGGCGACGAGGTCGAGGTCACGACGCCGTCCGGGGACCGCTATTATTCGATCGAGAAGGTCGAGTTCATCTAGGAGCGGGAGGATGCGTCCGCCGCAGGACTGGCGGGCCGCCCGCGCCACGCTCTGGATCGCCGGCGTCACCGCTTTCGCCTGGCTGCTTGTCTCGACCCTCGGCTGGGACCGGGCGGCGGCGGTCTATGGCGGTTTTATACCGGGCCGCGTCGGCGGGCTCGCGAACGACCCGGCGCCGCTTTTCGCGCTGCTGACGCCGCTTACGGCGACCCTCGTCCATGCCGGCTTCCTCCACCTCGCTTTCAACCTGCTGATGCTGGTGGTGTGCGGCCGCTCGATCGAGCCGATCATCGGCGCGCGCGGCGTCCTCATCCTTTACCTGGTCGGTGCCTATGCGGCGGCGGCGGCGCAATGGGCCGCGGACCCCGGGGTCTTCATTCCCATGGTGGGCGCGAGCGGGGCGATCTCAGCCGTCGTAGGGGCCTATGCGTTGCTGTTCGGGCGAAACCGCGTGAAGGTGGCCAATGCGAGGCTCGCGGCCTGGCTCCACGCTCTGTGGCTCGGCGCGGCCTGGATCGGACTCCAGGTACTGGTAGGCCTGACTTTCATGACCTCGGGCATGAGCATCGCGGTCGCCGCCCATATCGGCGGCTTCCTCGCCGGCCTGCTGCTGGCCAAGCCTTTGCTCTGGCTCAGGTGGCGGGGCGCGTGATCGCGGCCCGCTGAGGCGAGGTGCCCCGTCGGGAACTGACAGAGCGCCTCAGCCGGGCCAGCACCGCTTTGCGTTCCTCTCGCCACGGCGCCGGGTCGTCCGCCGCCCAACTGTCGAACCGCGCGGGAAAGGGAAGGGTGGCAAGCAGGCCGGCCAGCGAGACCAGCGCGCCCGCTTTGCCCGGGCCCCCGCCCTTGAGGGTCGTCGAGACTCGGTCCATCTCCCCTCGAAGGTTGGTCTTGCGGATGCCGGCGCGCGGCGCGCCGGGCGCGACCCCCCGCCCGCAGTGTGCGTCCCAGACGAGGGCGGGGAAATCGGCGCGGGCGGCCACGGCCAGCGGAAGCGAGCCCCAGAAGCGCGCATTGACCTCGAGGAGGACGTGGCGGCCGCGGCCGCGGTCCTGGCGGAACTCGAACATGGCGACGCCGGTCAGCGCCACCGCCTCGGCGAGCTTGCGCACGTCGGCGAGCAGGACGGGGTCGACCGCCTCGGTGACGCGCACGCTGCCGCCCCCTGTCTCGCTCAGCGTCTTGAGGCGCCGGTGTTGTACCGCGAGGAGGACGTCGCCACGCCGGCCGAGGACCGACACGCCGACGCCGACACCGGGAACGAAGGATTCGGCCAGCCAATGGTCGCGCCCCCGGGCCAGTGCCTCGCGCAGGTGCGGAAGGTAGCGGACGACCTCGGCCCTTTGCTTGCTCTCCGCGTCGCCGGGCCGGTAGGAGCTGCAGGGCTTGAGCACGAGCGGCAGGCCGAGCTCTGCCGCCAGCGCGTCCGCATCGGTGCCCGCCTTGCGGCCCCGCGCCACCCTTATGCAGAGCCGCGCCGCGAGGGCGCGCGTCTTTGCCTTGTCCGTAAAGGCGTCGAACGCTTCCTCGTTCGGCAGGAGCAACCGCTCCGGGCCCAGGATCGGCCGATGCTCGTGGAGAAGCTGCAGGCCCGCGTCGCTGCACGGGATGATGAGGGCAAAGTCATGCTGGTCGGCAAGACCGCGCAACTCCTCGACCCATCGGGCGGGTCCGAGGTGGTAGGAGGGCAGGGCGTGCACGCCGGCGATGTAGCGCGAGGCCAGCGCGGGATTGTCGAGCTCGGCGGGGACGACATGCACTTCAAGGCCGCGCCGGCCCAGCGAGCGGGCGACGGCGAGGAAGACGCCGATGTCGTCGCCGAGGAGGAGGATGCGCTCGCTCAAGGCGCGCTCAGGCGCCCGCGGGCGCCGGACGCGGCCGTCCGCCGAAGCGGCGGTCCACTTCCTCGCGCCGCCCTGTGAAGCGCGCCGCCGCCTTCCTGAACGCCGCGCGGGCGACCCCGAACAGGCCGGCCGGGCGCAGGAGATCATAAGCGGTGACGCCGTAGAGCGGCACTTTGTGGGTCATCCATTCGGCCTTGTAGGCGTCGTTGCCGATGCCGAAGTCGATCATGTCGACATGATCGGCGTCGAGCGCGTATTGGAACATGTCGCGCGACAGGATCGAGCCCGGCGAGAGCTCGCGCGCGTCCTCGCGATAGGCGAGCTTGTGGATCGTGGCGACTTTGTGCTCGACCAGCCAGAGCTGCGAGGCGACCGGCTTGCCCTCATGATAGGCGAGGCCGAGGCGAAGCGTTCCGGCCGAGCCTTCCTGCTCGGCCAGCCTGCGGATGAGGGCCGGCGATCCCTCGTTCGGCTTCCAGCTGTTGTTGTAGACGATCTCGTAATCGGCCCAGGCCGCCTCGTCGAAGCGGTCGAGGATGCGCGTCTCGAGATTGGCCTTCTTGGCGCGCCGGTTGACCGTGTTGCGCAGCCGCGACGGGCGGCCCTCCCAATATTGGTCGAAGCTCATGCCTTTGGTGTCGATCCGCCAGGAGACGTTGACCTGGCCGCGCGCCGTCGCCCAGCCGCGGCGCCGGAACTCGGCCGCGATGCGGTCGTCCTCCGCGACGGGCGAGAGGTAGACATGGCTGATTCCGGCCTTGCGCAGGCCCTTCACGAAGTCGCCGACGGGCGCCTTGTCCGCCGGGCCGTCGAGGACCGGGCCGTAGCGCAGGCAATACCAGTTGGTGAGGCCCTCCGCGTAACCGCCCTTGGTCGCGAGGAAGAGCCAGCAGGAGGCGACGCCGTTCTTGACCTTGATGACCAGAGGCTCGCCGTCGGGCGTATGCTCCTGGACGAGGCGGAACCAGTCGAGCCGGTCGAATAGACAGGGCTGGGCGGTCCGGCTCAGCCGGTCGCCCGCGTCCCGCTCGGCCGCGGCGAGATCGTCGAAAATGCTTACGCTGGTCGCCACCCTGGCCTCATCTGCCACTGTCGGTGGCCGGGCCTTATCAGGAGCGCGTTAAGCACGTTCTAACGCCGCGGCGAAAATCCGCGATAAATCAGCCTATTCCATGGCCGGTTCGAGCAGCCGGTGGAGGTGGACGACGACATATTTCATCTCGGCGTCGTCGACCGTGCGCTGCGCCGCCCCGCGCCAGGCGTCGAGCGCCTCGGCATAGTTGGGGAAGACGCCGACCATGTCGATCGTGGCGAGGTCGAAGTCGAGGCCCTGCGGATCGGAAACGCGACCGCCGAAGACGAGATGGAGCTTGCTCATCCGGCCTTGGCGCCGCCCCCACCCGAGGCCCGCGCGCTCTCGGCCGCGGCGCCTGCCGACGTCCGCACCGCCCCGACGGCGCGGCCGGTGAACTCGTCGAGCCGGCCCTTTATGCCGTCGCGGCTGAGGCCGAGCTCATCGAGTTGCTGGCGGCTCGCCTCGCGCGCGGCTCGGGCGGCCTCGCGGGCCGTGTCGTTGATCCTTCGCCCGACGCCGCCGAGCACCTCTTCCTCGCGCCGGGTGCGGGGAAGCAAAGCGGCGAGGATCGCGCCAAGCGCGACTCCGCCCACGACCGCGGCGACCGGATTGGCGTCGATGCCTTCGCTCGCGCGGCGCCCGGCCGTGCCATAGGCGGCGCTCGCCCGTTCGCGGGCGGCGGCATAAGCGGCCGAGGTCCGCTCGCGGGCGCTCTCATAGGCTTCGGCGGCGCCCTGGCCGACGGTGGCGAGACGGCCGCGATCGGCTCCGGTGCGGCTGCCGGGCGAGCCCGCGCCTTTGTTGGTGGCGGACTGGGCGGCGGGACGGTCGTCGGTCTGGCTGGTCATGAGCTGGCTCCTTTGTCGCGCGCCCCGGCCTTGCGGGTCCGCGGCGCTTTCGGGGTTTCCGATTCGGCCCCGCCCGCATCGTCCTGGAAGAGCCTTGCGAGGCCGGCCTTGATCGGTTCGCGGGCGAGGAAGAGGGTGAACGCACCGAGCGCCGCCGAAACCGCCACCGGGCGCCCCTTTACCGCTTCGACCGCCCCGTCGGCGAGGTCGCTCCCCTTGCCCTTGACGCCTTCCCAGGCATTGCTGGCGAGCGTCGCGGGCTTCAGCCGCTGGTGAAGCGCGGCCGCGCTCGCGGCGAGGCGCCGGCGCGCGGCCTCCGCTTCCGCCTTGGCGCGGGTGAGCTCGGGAGCGCTCACTTCAGGGGCTCCGCGCTGCGGAGCGCGGCGCGCTCCTCGGGATCGCCGCCGAGCGCGGACAATTTGCCGGCGCCCCAGCGGGCGAGCACGAAGGCGATGCCGCCGACGACCACGGTCATGATGATCCCCGCCAGCGCCGGACCCGTGTGGAGGGCGAGCTCGAGCGCGAGGCTGACGAGCAAAGTGATCAGCGCCGCGTTGACGAGGAGCAAGGCGACGACCAGGGCGATGGCGCCGTTCCTGGCGCGCCCGATCCGCCGGCGGGCGACGGCCTGGTACAGGCCGATCTCGGCCTGCGCATAAGCGCGCGCATCGTCGGCGAGCTGGCCGAACAGCTCGCCTATCGAGGCTTCAGTCCCCGCCGGATCCGCCAAGCTCAGGCCCCCGCGTCGCCGTTGCCGCCGCGTTCGCCTTCCTCAGGCAGACCGGCCTTGACCAGGCGCACCAGGGTGAAGCCGACCACCGCGGCGATGCCAATCGCGACGCCCGGGCTCTTCCTGACCGCGCTTCGGACATTGTCGTAGAGCTGGTCGACGTCCTGGCCACGCAGCGTCTCGGCCAGTCCCGAGACTCGGTCCGAAGCCTTGCGGGCATATTCGCCGTAATTGTTGCCGAGCCGCTGATCGAGCGACTCCGCCGTGTCCGCGACGACGCGCGACAGTTCGTCGAGCAGGTCGCTGGCGCGCGTCTTGCCGCCGTCGGCGAACTCGCGGACCTTGCCGCCGGCCTGGTCGCGAAGCGAGGAGACCTGGCTGCGCAGCTGCTCGCTCACGCCGCCCGCCGCGCCGCCCGCTCCCGTGCTGCCGCCCGAGGGCCGCGGCGGGGTCGAGCCCGTTCCCGATGTCGTCATGTCGTCTCCTCCGGCGGCGGTGCCGCCCGTGTCGCTGGCGCCCGAGGCGCCGATGAAGCCCGAGCTCGATCCGCCGCCCGAGGCCGCGGCCGCGGCCTCGCCGGTCCCCGTCTCCATCGCGCCGTTGATGATGTGGTCGGTGCCTTCGGGAAGCTCATCGTCGCGTGGGGGCATGGGGGTTCTCCGGATGAGGTGCGTTCGCAGCGAAAACAGCGGGCGGCGCTGCTCGTTCCGGAGCGGGCGACGAAAGTTGCGCCGCACGCGCCGCGCCGATAAGCGGCCTTCATCCTCCCATATAGTTTCTGACGGGGCCGTAACAATGACCGCCATCCTCGACATCCACGCCCGTCAGATACTGGACAGCCGGGGAAATCCGACGGTCGAGGTCGACGTGCTGCTGGAGGACGGGTCGACGGGACGGGCCGCGGTGCCTTCCGGCGCGTCGACGGGCGCGCACGAGGCCGTCGAGAAGCGCGACGGCGACAAGACCAAGTATCGGGGTAAGGGCGTCTGCGAGGCGGTCAATGCGGTGCGCGGCGAGATCGCCGAGGCGCTGGCCGGCATGGATGCGGAGGATCAGGGAGAGATCGACGCCCTTTTGATCGACCTCGACGGAACCGAGAACAAGTCTCGGCTCGGCGCCAATGCCATACTCGGCGTCAGCCTCGCCGTTGCGAAGGCGGCCGCGGACGCGCGCGGTCTGCCGCTCTACCGCTATGTCGGCGGCGTTTCGGCCCAGCTGCTGCCGGTCCCGATGATGAACATCCTGAACGGTGGGGCGCATGCCGACAACCCGATCGACTTCCAGGAATTCATGGTCATACCGGTAGGCGCGGCCTCGTTCGCCGACGCGGTCCGTTGCGGGGCCGAAATTTTCCACACCCTGAAAAAGAATCTGCACGACGCCGGCCACTCCACCGCGGTCGGGGACGAGGGCGGCTTCGCGCCCAACCTCGCTTCCGCCCGGGACGCGCTCGATTTCATCATGAAATCGGTCGAGGAGGCCGGCTACAAGCCGGGCGACGACGTCGTCCTCGCCCTGGACTGCGCTGCGACAGAATTCTTCAAGGACGGCGCCTATGCGATGCAAGGCGAGGGGCGCACGCTCTCCCCGGCCGAAATGGCCGACTATCTCGCCGCTCTGGCGCGAGACTATCCGGTCCGGTCGATCGAGGACGGCATGGCGGAGGACGATCTCGATGGCTGGCAGGCGCTGACCGAGGGGATCGGCGGCGAAGTCCAGCTGGTTGGCGACGACCTCTTCGTCACCAACCCTAAGCGCCTCGCCATGGGCATCGCGCGCGGCCTCGCCAATTCGATCCTGATCAAGGTCAACCAGATCGGCACGCTCTCCGAGACTCTGGAGGCCGTGTCGATGGCGCAGCGCGCCCGCTACACGGCGGTTATGTCGCATCGCTCCGGCGAGACCGAGGACACGACGATCGCCGATCTCGCCGTCGCCACCAATTGCGGGCAGATCAAGACCGGCAGCCTCGCTCGCTCCGACCGGCTCGCCAAATATAATCAGCTGATCCGCATCGAGGAGGAGCTCGGCTCGATGGCCCGCTATGCGGGGAGGGGTGCATTTGCGCAGGCGACATGATCGAATCGCTGCGTAAAGGGCTTGATTCGCCGCGCGTTTCCTGATTCTGTTAACCCTGTCATGCAGGCGATGGGGCGGAACACTTTCGAGACGATCAGGCGCGCGGCTTTGCCGGCGCTGGCGATCCTCATTATCGCCAATTTCCTTGGCTACGCGATCATGGGCGCGAACGGGGTTCTGAGCTGGGGCGACTATCGCCGTCAGAAGGAAGAGAAGCTCGTCCAGCTCGCCGAGCTCAATGCCGACAAGGCGCGGCTCGCCCACCGCGTCAAGCTGCTCGATCCGCGCCACGCCGATCCCGACCTCTCCGAGGAGCTGGTCCGCAGGGAGCTCGGAGTCGTCCGCCCCGACGAGGTGGTGATCCCGCTCGATTGAGCTCGCCCGAACGACGGCGGGCACAAGTTGCGCGGGACGGCGTTTGCCGCCATAGACCCGCCCTTCGATCAGCCAGCAGGATGCCAAAGTGGCCAAGGCAGCACCGTCAAAGCGCGCCAGCAAAGACCTTTCGCCCGCTCCCCCTGCCACTCCGAACCGCGAACGCCCGCCGCAGCCCCAGCGCCATCCCGCGACGCGCGAGGAGCTGCTCGAATATTACCGCCAGATGCTGCTCATCCGCCGTTTCGAGGAGCGCGCCGGCCAGCTCTACGGCCTCGGCCTGATCGGGGGCTTCTGCCACCTCTACATCGGTCAGGAGGCGGTCGCGGTCGGCCTCCAGTCGGCGATGGATCCCAAGCGCGACAGCGTCATCACCGGCTATCGCGACCACGGCCACATGCTCGCCTACGGCATCGACCCGCGCCTGATCATGGCCGAGCTTACCGGCCGCGCCGCCGGCATCTCGAAGGGCAAGGGCGGCTCGATGCACATGTTCAGCGTCGAGCATAAATTCTTCGGCGGGCACGGGATCGTCGGCGCCCAGGTGGCGCTCGGCACGGGCCTCGCCTTCAAGCACAAATACATCGAGGACGGCGGCGTCTGCCTCGCTTATTTCGGCGACGGTGCGGCGAACCAGGGCCAGGTCTACGAGAGCTTCAACATGGCGGAGCTGTGGAAGCTGCCAATCATCTACGTGATCGAGAACAACCAATATGCGATGGGCACCTCGGTCAACCGCTCGTCCGCCGAGGACCAGCTTTACCGGCGCGGCGAGAGCTTCCGGATTCCCGGCGTCCAGGTCGACGGCATGGACGTCCTCGCCGTGCGCGGCGCCGCGACGACCGCGCTCGAATGGGTCCGCGCCGGCAAGGGGCCCATTCTGCTCGAGCTGAAGACCTATCGCTATCGCGGCCACTCGATGTCCGATCCCGCCAAATACCGGTCGCGCGAGGAAGTTCAGGCGGTTCGCGAGAAATCCGACCCGATCGAGGCGGTGAAGCGCGAGCTGGCCGCGGCGGGGGTCCCGGAAGAGGATCTCAAGAAGACCGACAACGAGATCAAGAAGATCGTCACCGAAGCCGCCGATTTCGCCGAGCAGTCGCCCGAGCCCGATGCTTCCGAACTCTACACCGACATATTGGTCGGGAGCTACTGATGGCGATCGAGCTCAAGATGCCGGCGCTGAGCCCCACAATGGAGGAGGGCACGCTCGCCAAATGGCTGGTCAAGGAGGGCGACGAGGTGAAGTCGGGCGATATCCTCGCCGAGATCGAGACCGACAAGGCGACCATGGAGTTCGAGGCGGTCGACGAGGGGACGATCGCCAAGATCCTCGTCGCCGAGGGCACGGACGAAGTGAAGGTCGGCACGGTCATCGCGCTGATGGCGCGCGAGGGCGAGGAAGCCTCAGCCGCGGCCCCGGCTCAGGCCAAGGAAGAAGCGAAGGCGGTCGAGCATCCGAGCGATCAGGAGACCGAAGCGACGTCCGAGAACCGGCCGCAGGAATCGGGCGCGCATGAGCTCGTCGCAGCGGCCGCTCACAATCCCGAGGGGCCTGATCTCGCCGACGGCGGCGAGACCTTCCGCCAGACGCTGCGCGAGGCGCTGCGCGACGCCATGGCGGAGGAGATGCGGGCTGACGAGCGCGTCTTCGTGATGGGCGAGGAAGTCGCCGAATATCAGGGCGCCTACAAGGTGACGCAGGGCCTGCTGGCCGAGTTCGGCCCGAAGCG
>DATAIU010000063.1:0-5923 GCA_036262495.1 Allosphingosinicella sp. | reverse complement strand
TCGCGTGCGATCCCGCAGCGACCGGCATCGAGGATGCCAGCGTGTCCAACCAGCCCGTCAGGAGGATCGCAAAGTGAGCTCGCGTCACACCAAATTCTACCTCGACAAGAATAACAAGAAATGGGCGGGCGTCTGCGCCGGAATAGCCGATTATACGGGCATCGACGTGACCGTCGTCCGGATCGGCTTCGTGCTCCTCACATTGTTCGGCAGCGGCTTTCCGATCGTCGCCTATTTCGTGACCGCCTGGCTGGCGCCATCCAAGCCGCGGGAGCTTGCCCACGAGAGCAGCGCCGACGCCAAGTTCTGGCAGAGCGTGCGCGCCTCGCCGGCCCGGACCGTGCGCGACGTGCGCTCACGCTTTCGGGACATCGACCGGCGCCTCGCCGAGGTGGAGACCTACGTGACAAGCTCGAACAGCCGCCTCGCGCGGGAGATCGAGCAGCTGCGCTGAGCGCAGCCCACAAGGGAAGGACGACAAGTGAACAGCGAGAAGATATCATTCCTGATGCAGCTCATGCCTTTGATCGGCATCGTGACGGCGATCGCGGTCGGCGGCTGGGTGCTGACCACTTGGATGCGGATCAAGCACGGCTATCCGCTCGACGGCGCGTGGGGCCAGGCTGTCTATCCCAAGCACAACGAGGAGACGATCGAGCGCGTGAAACTGCTCTCCAGCGAGAATGCGCAGCTTCGTGCCGAGCTCGGAGCGATCAAGGACCGCCTGGCGACGGTGGAGCGGATCGTCACCGATGACAGCCACAGGTTGACCAGCGAGATCGAAGCGCTGCGGCTCCCGAAGAATTGAGGAGATTGACGTGAATCAGTTCGAATTCGTGCTCGCGATCGTAGCGATCGTCATGATCGCGAGCGTGCTCAAGGCGCGCTACGGCCATTTGCGGCGCCACCGCGGCCAGGAAGCGACCCAGCAAACGGTCGTCGAAGCGGCGGAAAACCGCCGGCTGAAGGAGGAAGTGACCGCGTTGCGCGACCGGATCGCGGTGCTCGAGCGGATCACCGTCGAGAAGGAAAGCAGCCTCGAGCGCGAGATCGAGAAGCTGCGCGACCGGTAGTCGAGCGATGAGCGACCCCGCCAGCCTCCTCACGCTATCGGCCTCCGGCCTCGTGGCCGTCGGGATCGCCGCCGCAGCCGGGCTCAAGGCCTGGAATGGCTGGCTCGACCTCAAGCGCACGGAGATCGCCGCCGGCCGGTCGAGCCATCCGCCGACACCGGCCGCAGCGCGGATCGAGCTTGCCACGCTTAAGGAACGCGTTCGCCGTCTCGAGGCGATCGCGACCGGCTCCGACCTCTGACTTTGCAGCGGCCGCGACCGGCTGCTAGCGCCCTGACATGGCCGCTCTCGAAGACATTCTTGCCGATTACGAGCTTCTCGAAGCCGACGACCGCTATCGTCTGCTGATCGACGTCGGCCGCGACCTCGAGCCGATGCCGGAGGCCCTGAAGACCGACGCGACTCTGGTCAGGGGCTGCTCCGCCTCGGTCTGGGTCTATCCCGTCCCCCGCGACGACGGCTCGCTCCATTTCCTGGCGGACAGCAATGCGGCCATTACCAAGGGTATCGTCGCTCTCGTGCTCCTGACCGTGCAGGACCGGACGCCGGCCGACATCCTCGCCATCGACATCGAAGCGAAGCTCGCGCCGTTCGATCTCGCCAGGCAGCTTAGCTCCAACCGGACCCAGGGCATTCCGAACATGATCGCCTTGGTTCGCGAGACGGCGCGGCGGCTCGCGGCGTGAGCCGTCCAGGCACCGAAGGGGGCTTCGACCCGCGGCGCTTCACCGAATTCGCCCGCACCGTCGGCCATGGCGGAGCGCTCGGCATCCTCTACGTGGGCCACGGCGAGGATTGGGTCGAGCTCGGCCTCGACTGGCAGGAAAAGCTCGTCGGCGTGCCGGATACCGGGGTGCTGGCCTCGGGCCCGATCGTCAGCCTGATGGACATGGCGACGAGCATGGCGATCTGGGTGCGTCTCGGCCGCTTCCGCCCACAGGCGACGCTGGACATGCGGGTCGATTATCTGCGGCCCGCGACGCCCCACCGCCGGATCTTCGGCCGCGGTGAATGCTATTCGACGACGCGCAACGTCGCCTTCGTCCGCGGCGTCGCGCATGACGGCGACCCCTTAGACCCCGTGGCCCACGTCACCGGCACCTTCATCTCGACCGAAACGCCCTAGGCGGACCCGCCGCGCCGCTCCTCGGCCTTGCGCAGCACCTCGTAGGCGGCCTGGACGCCCTGGAAGCGGGCCGCCGCGGCCTCGTCCCCGGGCGCGGCGTCGGGGTGGTTGGCCTTGGCGAGGCGGCGATAGGCTTTCTTGATCTCGGCGAACGGCGCGTCGACCTCGACCTCCAATATGCCGAGTGCACGCATTTCCTCCCGGCTCCGGCTCCCGTCGCCCGGCCCGCCCCAGCCGTAATGGCTCGCCTGGCGGTAGGACGAGGCGCCGCTCGTCTCCTCCGCCTCGCGGGCGGCGGCGTCTTCGGCGGAGAGGCCCTCGAAATAATTCCAGTTGCGATTATATTCCGCCGCGTGCGCCTCGCAGAAATACCAGCGCTCCGGGCTGTTCGGTGATTTGGGCGCGGGCCGGTCGCCAGGCTCGCCGCAGCCGTGTCGGTCGCACGGGCGCACCGCCGCCGCCTCGCGCCGCGTGCCGTAGCCGCGCCAGCGGGGGAAGCCCCAGTCGTTCGATCGATGCTGCCGCGCCATCCCCTCCCCTTGCCGGACCCGCTGCGACGGGCAAAGCGAAAATGCCAGAGGATCTGTAAGCCGGGTTCTGTCCACCGCTCCTCGCCTCGCGGCGCAAAGCGGATGGGCGGCCATTCCTCTAGGAGGCGGATCGCTCCGCCCCTCAAGCAACCAACCCGGACGACATAGGCCGGAACGCGGCCGCGCCATCCCTATTCGGTCTTGCTCCCGGTGGGGTTTGCCGTGCCGGCCGCCGTTGCCGGGGCCGCGGTGGGCTCTTACCCCACCCTTTCACTGTCGCAGGGCCGAAGCCTTTGCGACCTGCTTTCTGTGGCACTTTCCCTGGGGTCGCCCCCGCCGGGCATTACCCGGCACCGTCGTTCCGTGGAGCCCGGACTTTCCTCGCCTCGCTTGCGCAAGCCGCGGCCGCCCGATCCTCTGGCTGGGGCTACCTAGGCGGTGCGCTGCGGCGATCCAAGAGCAAACCGAGCAGGATCGCCCGAGTCTCCCCGTCGATAACGCCGTCTAGGTTCTCCGGGCGGAAGCGGCGCTGGAAGGCCCGGACAGCGGCCTTGGGCTCGTGCACGTCATAGCCGTAGCGCTCCAGCGCAAGCAGAAAGCCGCCGTCCGTCCACATCGGATCGATCAGCTTGTCGCCGGGCGGCCGCGGCATGGCGAGGCCGAGTTTGGCAAGCCGCGCCCAGTCGAACAGCTCACCCGGATCTTCCTTGCGCATCGGCGCGATGTCGGAATGGCCGACGACGTAGGGGGGGAGAATGCGGTGGCGGCGGACGATATCGGCGACGAGCGGGACGAGCGCGTCCATCTGCGGTTCCGGGAACGGCCGGTAGCCGAATTCGTGGCCCGGATTGACGATCTCGATGCCCACGCTCGCCGAGTTTACATCGGTGATCCCGCGCCAATAGGAGCGCCCGGCGTGCCAGGCGCGCTTCTCCTCCGGCACGAGACGGAGGATCTGGCCGTCCTCGGAAACGACGTAATGGGAAGAGACCTTCGAGGCGGGATTGCGAAGCCAGTCGATCGCCGAGGCCGCGTCTTCCATGCCGGTATAATGGAGGACGAGCATGGTCACCGGCAGCCGGCGCTCGTCGAAATTGGGCGACGGAGCCTCGATGATCGCGTCCATCGACCCTAACCGCGCCAAAACGCGGCGCGCGTCAAGAGCAACCGAGCTGCCCGTGGCGCCCACGCGCTACGCCGGTGTCCGGCGGCACCGGCTTCCGATGCCCCTCTGCTCCCCCGACAGAAATCCAAAGTTCGCGAGACTGTAACATCCGAACCACTCATGCTTGGGGGAAGGTGAGATGCCTGTTGCACCACCGCCGGAATTTGCGACGCCTGATCAAATCGAGGAATGGGGCCGCGCTCTCACCTCCTGGCTTCGACAGGTATTGGGCTACGACAACGACGCCGATAGCGATGGAGACGGCGTAGCAGACGGTCTCGACCAATTTCCGGGTTTCAACGACTCCGAGACCGTTCGTCTCTCCGCAAATAGCTTCTACACTTTTGATGGTATCGACATCGCCACTAACAGACCAATTTGGAACCTTTACCTCAACGACATCAAGGTCGGTTCGTATTACTTGGCGAGCTTCTCCGTCACGGATGGCTCGCCCGAGGGAGGAGTCGAGCTCGGCCGTGCGTCAGGAGGATTCTCGTACGGCGCAAATGACGGCGTCACCTATACTTTCGAGCCATTTCCGTTCTGAGATGACCCCCGTCAAAGCAATCTCCGCGATCATCGCCTGGGGCCTTTTCACATCGGCTACCCCGGTCGGCTCGCCTGCCCCGCCGGCCGATCTAATTGCCCGGGCCGCGGGGCAGCCCTGCACGCCTCTGGAGGCCGACAGCCTCCTGACCTTTTCGATCGTAATCGGCGCGAATGGCGCCAAATGTTCAGTCTATACCTTGGGTCCGGTCGTCTACGCCTCGGCGAGATACGAGAGTCCGCACGGCACCATCCCGCTGCTTCTGATACGGTCGGCTGGAGCCCCCGATCGCGGCATCATCGTCTATCTCCCGGGAGGACCCGGAGGCGGGCTGCTGCCGCAGGCCGAGCAAAGCCCCACCACGACGATGCTGACGAACCTGGCGGAACAGGGTTTTACGGTCGTCGGGCTGGGCTATTCGGGCTCTGTCTACAGCAGCGTCGGCGGATCGGGTACCGACCTCGACCGGGCCTCCCGGCAGACCGAAGACTATCTGAAATACCTGCGCGGTGCCGGTGCGAAGGTCAGGGCGGTTCTGGGAGTGAGCGCAGGAGCGCATGTCGCCCTCGGCACTCGGAGCGCGCCGACAGTTCCGATTATCCTATTGAGCCCGGCGGTCCAGTCACCGGAAAGCCTTGTCCAGCGCATGAAGCAGAAGCGGGAGGGCCTCGCCTATTACAGCCGAACCGTGCGCGGCGGGATCACTGAAGAGACTCGAACGGCAGATTTCTTCGGTCAATCCTACTCCCGGGATCTGGCCGCGTCGCTGATCGCCTCAGGCCCGCCAATGGGCGAATGTCTTTCGGTTCTGATCGGGAGCGAGGACGACCGGGTGGGGCTGGACGGGATCGATCGGCTCGAGAGCCGGATTCCGACGCTTCGGGTCCGATTGATCGCGAGCCTCGGGCACGGACCTCGAAGCGAGCCCGAAGCGAAGAAGCTGGCCGCGCTCCTGGCCCAGGAAGTCGAAAGCTCGCGCTGTTACGAGCGCATCACCGCGCGCTGACTTTCTTGGAGACGTCAGAGCCATAATCGGCCGGCAGATAGAGGCCCCGGCAGTCGGGGTCCGAGACGAAATCGTCGGTCTGCCCGATCACCGTCTCGCCGGCGCCGAGCATCAGAACGCCGTCAGGCGCGAGAGCGGAGCGTAGCCGGCGGAAGGCGGCGCGGCGCTGGTCGGCGCCGAAGTAGAGCAGTACGTTGCGGCAGAGGATGATGTCGACGGGGCCGCCCGACGGAGCGTCGGCGAGAAGGTTGCCAGTCTCGAAGCGAACCTGGCGCTTGAGATCGGCCGAGACGGCCCAGCCCTTGCCGGGCTGCTCCTCGAACCAGCGCATCATTTGCATGACCGAGAGCCCGCGCTGCACCTCGAACGAGGAATAGAGACCCTCGCGGGCCTGGTCGATCGCGCTCGCGGACACGTCGGTGCCGACGATGTCGATCGTCCAGCCTTTCCAGCCATGCTTCTGCTCCGCGAAATGC
>DATAIU010000062.1:0-16182 GCA_036262495.1 Allosphingosinicella sp. | reverse complement strand
ACCGCGATGACGCCGTCCGCGCCCTTCTCCACCGCCTTGCGCGCGAAGCGGTCGTTGATGATGTCGTGGAGCGTGATCCCGCCCCATCCATGCACGGCCTGGTTGACCTCGACGATCGCGCCGAGCGAGGTGATGACGATCGGCACTCTCCATTTGGCGCAGGTCGCCATGTCCTGCTGCAGCCGGTCGTTCGAGCGGTGGACGATCTGGTTGACCGCGTAGGGCGCCGCCGGACTCTCCGGATGCTGCCGGTCCCACGCCGCCAGCTCTTCCGTGATCCGGTGCAGCCACTCGTCGAGCAGGCTCTGCGGCCGCGCGTTGAGCGCGGGGAACGAGCCGACGATCCCGGCCTTGCACTGGGCGATCACCAGCTCGGGGTTCGACACGATGAAAAGGGGCGCGCCGATCGCCGGAAGGCGAAGGCGGTCGAAGACGGCGGGAAGGCTCATTGCGCCGCCATAACGAAAGCCGCAGGGGCTGGCGAGGCGGGAACCCGATCCGAGGCTGGTGGACGCACCAGGGCTCGAACCTGGGACCCGCTGATTAAGAGTCAGCTGCTCTACCAACTGAGCTATGCGTCCGTGCCTGCCGGCGAAGCGCGCATCTAGGGGCGGGGGGCGCGGATTGCAACCGCGGCGGGGACCGGGAAGACGGCGTCAGTGGTCCGCCTCGACGACGGCGAGCTCGTTGCCCGACGGATCGAGGACGTGGAAGCGCCGTCCGCCTGGAAAGGCGAAGACCGGCTTCACGATCCGCCCGCCCGCCGCTTCGACCGCGGCCAGCGCATCCTCGAGGACGGGCACGTCGATCACCGGCAGCGGCCCCTCGGTCGCCTCGGCCGAATCGCCTTGGAGGCCGATATCGGTGTCGCCTGTCAGAGTCGCCGCGTAGGTCGGGCCGAAGCCGGTCAGCGACCAGCCGAACGCCGCCTCGTAGAAAGCCTTGGCGGAAGCGATGTCGGAGACGGGCAGCTCGACATAATTCAGGCGCGGCATGGCGATGCTTTCTGCAAAGCCCCCTCCCCACCCTCCCCCGTCAAGGGGGGAAGGGGAAGAGCGGACAACCTACTGAATCAATACCGCCGCAGCAGCCCCGCCAGACGTCCCTGGATACGAACCTGGTCGGGGCGGTAGCGTTGCGGGTCGTAGCGGCGGTTGGCGGGATCGAGGCGGATCATCTGGCCTTCGCGGCGGAAGGTCTTGAGCGTCGCCTCGCTGTCGTCGATCAGCGCCACGACGATCTCGCCGTCGCGCGCGGTCTCGGTCTTGCGAATGAGCGCATAATCGCCGTCGAGTATGCCTTCCTCGACCATCGAATCGCCGGCGACCTCGAGCGCATAATGCTCCCCCGGGCCGAGCAAGGCGGCGGGGACGGGGAGCGAGGTCTGCCCCTCCAGCGCCTCGATCGGCATGCCGGCGGCGATTCGGCCGTGGAGCGGCAGGTCGATGACGTCGTTCGCCGCTTCCGGCGGCCGCAAATTGCTCCGCGCCGGCGTGGCGCCGGCCTTGGCGTCGGGCATGCGCAGGATCTCGAGAGCCCGGGCACGGTTCGGCAGGCGGCGGATGAAGCCGCGCTCCTCGAGCGCCGAGATCAGGCGGTGAACGCCCGACTTCGACTTGAGCTCGAGCGCGTCCTTCATCTCCTCGAACGAGGGCGAGACGCCGCTCTCGCCGAGCCGCTGGCTGATATAGGTGAGGAGCTCACTTTGCTTGCGAGTCAGCATGTCGTTTCAACTCCCGTGGAACGTATGCGGAACGTGTAGGAAACGTTACGGGCCGTTGTCAAGACCCCCGTCCTTCGCCGCACGAAGGAAGTTGGCAAGCAGAGCGTGGCCGTGCTCGCTGGCGACGCTCTCGGGATGGAACTGGACGCCGTGAATGGGCAGGTCGCGGTGGCGTAAGCCCTGGACGGTGGCGTCGGCGCCGGTCGCGTTCACGGCGAGACAATCGGGCACGCTGTCCTCCGCCAGGGCAAGCGAATGGTAGCGGGTCGCCGTCAGCGGCGAGGGAAGGCCGGCGAAGAGGCCGCTGCCGTCATGCGACACGGACCCGGTCTTGCCGTGCACGACCTCGGCCGTGCGCTCGACGCGGCCGCCGAAATGCAGGCCGATCGCCTGATGGCCGAGGCAGACGCCCAGCAGGGGCGTCCTGTTCTCGGCGCAGGCGGCGACCAGGTCGAGCGAGATTCCCGCGCTCTCGGGCCTCCCCGGACCGGGCGATATGAGGACGCCCTGCGCGCCGCTCGCAATCACCTCCCGGGCGGTGACGGCGTCGTTGCGCTCGACCCGCACGTCGGCGCCGAGCGTCCGCAGGTAATCGACGAGGGTCCAGGTGAAGCTGTCGTAATTGTCGAGGACGAAGATCACGCTCTCGGGGTCACTGCCCCGCCTGGTCGCCGCTTGTGCCGAGCAGCTCGTTCCTGAGCTTCCTCAGCGCCTCGTCGTTGCGCTTGACCTTCAGGCCGGATCGGATGGCGGTCATGAATTGCTGGGCATATTCGTCGCCAATGATCTGGGCGAACTGGCCGCGCACCGCCTGGAGGAGCGGCGGCTCCTTGCTCGCGTCGCCGCGGACGACCTTGTCGAGATAGACGATCGTCCAGCCCTGGCCCTGCGGCTGGGGGACGAGCCGCGCCTTGCCGCGCGGCAGGTTGAACATCATCGCCGCGGCGGGGGTGACCTGGGCCCCCTCGCGCGCGATGTCGCGCCGCGTCGCCGTCACCGTCTGCACGGGCGGCAGCTTGACCTGCGCCTGGGCGAAGGCCTGGGCCGGCGGCGTGCCGGCGTTGATCTTGGCGACGATCGCGGTGGCGACGGCGCGCGCCCGCTCGGAGGCGCGCTTCAGCAGCAGGTCGGCCCGCACCCGCTCGCGGATCTGGGCGAGGGGCGGCGGAGCGGCCGGAATCGCCCGGCTGACCGCGACGAGCGCGTAGCGCTGATTCTCCTGGATCGTTTCGACGCCGGGATCCTGGCCGGGCTCGAGCGCGAAGGCGCCTTCGAGCAGCGGGCGGAGGTCGGCGGACGGCTGCCAGCCGGGCGTATCCGGCGACGCGCCGGTCTGAGTCACCGGAGCGGTCTCGACGACCGCCAGCTTTTCGGAGCGGGCGATCTCATCGAAGCTGGCGCCGTCCTGGATCGCATTCTCGATCCTGCTGGCGAGGTCGTTGACCGCCTCCTGCGCCTTGCGCTGCTGGATCTGCGCCGCGATCTCGCCGCGCACCGCGGCGAGCGGCTTCGCCGCCGAGACCGCGATATTGTCGACGTGGACGACGTGCCAGCCGAATGGCGAGCGCACCGGGCCGATCGTGCCGCCGTTGGCGGCGCCGAATGCCGCCGCCGCCACCGCCGCCGAGCTCTTGGCGGTGAATTGCTCGCGGGTCTGCGCGCCGAGCGCGATGTCGGCGGCGGAATAGCCGGCCTGCGCCGCCGCCGCCGCGAACGGGGTTCCGGCGGCCACCTTCTGGGCCAGCGCCTGCGCCGCCTTCTGGTCCTGAAGAACGACCTGCGACAGCGTCCGCGTCTCGCGGGCCGCATAAGCCGGGTTCTGCTTGTAGGCGGCGGCGATCTCGGCCTCGCTCGCCTGGCTCTGCGCCGCGACGTTGGCGGTGCCGAAGACGGCGTAGCGGATGACGCGGCGCTCGGGGATCGTGTAGCGTGGCCGGCTCTGCTGGTAGAAGGAGGCGATCTCCGCCTCGTTCGGCTCCCCGCCCGCGCCGAGCGCCGCCGACGGCACCGAGCCGACGATCGCGGTCCGGCTCTCGAGCAGCAGCGAGGCATATTGGAAAGCGAGGCCGCCGGGCACGTGCGCCGATCCGGCCGCGGGGAGGACGAGCTGGCGCTGCAGCAGGGTCTGCTCGATGTCCTTGCGCAGGTCCGCTTCGGTCATCCGCTCGCGCTCGAGCGCAGCGCGGAAGGCGGCGGCGTCGAACTTGCCGGTGACGTCCTGGAAGCCGGGAATGCCGGCAATCTCGCGATCGACCATCGCCTTGGACACGCCGAGGCCGTGCTGTCGGGCGAAGAGGACGGTCGCGGCGACGTCGATCAGCTGGTCGACGACTTCCTGAAGCGCGCCGCGGCGGATGAACGAGGTCATGTCGAGCTCGGGATTTTCCTGGCGCAGCCGGTCGAGCTGGCGCTGCGTCGCCTGCTTGACCTCGTCGCTGGTGAGGCGTTCGCCGCCGACGCTGGCGATCGAGCCCGCACGCAGCCCGCCGAGCTCGCCGAGGCCCCCCGCGCCGCCGGTGCCGAAACCGGTGATGACGATCGCGACGAGGCTGAGGAAGAGCACGGCGAGCATGACCTTGGCCATGATTCCGCGGCGGAAGAAGCTGAGCATCGTTGGGCGGTGTCCCGAAAGCAGGAGGATCTGTCCCTCGCGCTCATAGGTAAGGCGCCCGGCGCGGGCAAGCTTGGCACTCCCGGCCCGCCTTGCTAGGCGCGGCGGCCGCAACGAAGGGATAGAGATGCACGTCCGCCGCAAGCTGGTCGCCGGCAACTGGAAGATGAACGGGAGCCTCGCCGCGCTCGCCGAGCTCGGCGCGATCGCCGAGGCCGCGCGCGCCGCCGCCGGCGTCGACGTTGCGCTCTGCCCGCCTTTCACCCTGATCGCCGCCGCCGTCGCCCGTGCCGGCGGCCTCGCGGTCGGCGGCCAGGACTGCCACTGGGAAGCCGCGGGCGCCCATACCGGCGCCGTCTCCGCGGCGATGCTGAAGGAAGCGGGCGCTAAGCTCGTCATCCTCGGCCACAGCGAGCGCCGCGCCGAGGCGGGGGAGACCGACGAGATCGTCCGGGCGAAGGCGGAAGCGGCGCTCGGCGCGGGGCTGCAGGCGATCGTCTGCGTCGGCGAGAGCGAGGCGGAGCGCATGGCCGGGCAGGCCGTCGAGCGGGTCACCGCGCAGCTCGCCGGCTCCCTCCCCGACCCCGCTGGCGATGCCGCCCTCGTCGTCGCCTACGAGCCGATCTGGGCGATCGGCACCGGCAAGGTCGCCGGCGCCGCGGACATAGAAGAGATGCACGGGGCGATCCGCGGCGCGCTTGTCGGACGGTTCGGCGACGCCGGCGGGCGCATCCGCATCCTCTACGGCGGCTCGGTCAACGCCGCCAACGCGGCCGAGATCTTTGCGGTCGTCGACGTCGACGGCGCGCTCGTCGGCGGCGCCAGCCTCACCGCGGCGCAGTTCGTGCCCATCGTCGAGGCGGCGGCGCGCAGCTGAAGCGCGCATTGAACCCTCGCCCCGCATGCACTAGATCGCTGGCCAGCCACATTTCCCGAAAGTCGCCGATGTTCACCTTCCTCCTGATTCTTCAGTCGCTCGTCGCCGCCTCGATGGTCGCGGTGATCCTGATGCAGCGCTCGGAAGGGGGCGGCCTGGGCGTCGGCGGTAGCCCGTCGGGCCTGATGTCGGCGCGCGGCGCGGCGGACTTCCTGACCCGTGCGACGGCGATTCTCGCCACCTTGTTCGTCGCCCTGTCGATCCTTCTCGCGGGCCTCGCGACGATCGAGCGCGCGCCGACCAAGATCGATCCCTCGGTGGCCAAGCCGGCGTCGCGCGGCAACCCGCTGGCCCCGAAGGCGCCGCCGGTCGCGGACCCGCTCGCCGTGCCGCCGCCGGCAGCGCCGGCCGGCAACGGCTCGGTCCCGCTCGCGCAATAATCAGCGAGCGGCGATCGCCCGAGCGACGCCCTGCGCCTGGCCGCGTATGTCGGGCACGGCGACGATCTCCCAGAAGCGCCCCCTGGTGAGCGGCCCGAGCGCGTAGAGGGCAGGGGAGGGCCCCGCCCCGAGGACGCGCGAGCTTTCGTCGACGTCGAGCCCGAGGCCGAGCGGGTCGGGCCGCGCCAGGCCGTCGGCGAGCAGCTGCTCGATAAGGGGGTCGCGGACGCGGCGTATATCTCCTTCGGGCCCCGTGCAGTTGATGACGGCCGCAAAGCCTCGCTCGAAGCGGCCGCAGCCGCCGCGCCGCTCGATCGTCACCCTCTCGCCCGCGATGGCCCGGATCCGCCCCGCCACCACCTCCAGCCTCCCGCTCGCGCGCATGCCCTCGATCCGCGCCGCGACGGCGGGAGCGATCCGGTGGCGGTGGACGTCCCACCAGGGTCGCAAATGGCGCAGAAAGCTTTTCTTCTCCGCCGTGCTGAAGCCCTGCCACAATTTCTGCGTATGCGGCCTCAGCGCGTCGACCGCCGCACGCCACGGCTCGCGCCTCTTCAGCGCCTGGACCAGCTCGCCGAGCCGCTCCGGCGGGTTCCAGGCTTCCGGCTCCACCGGCGGCGAGACATGGGCGCGCGGCACCAGCCCGCGCCGCGAGCAGGCTGTGATCCGCCCGGCAAACCCCGCTTCCTCCAGGCTCACCGCCATGTCGACCATGGTGAGGCCGGTGCCGACAAGGAGGACCTCGCCGCCCCGCGCCGCCGCTTTGGCGAGCGCTTCCCGGCCGTGCTCGCTCCAGGGGTCGTCGATCCCGCCCTTGAACGCCCTCGGAAGGCGCGACGGGTAATTGCCGCCCGCGAGGACTATCGCGTCGCAGCGGACCCGTTCGCCCGACGCCAGCCGCAACCCGTGCGCCTCGACCGCGACGACCGCGTCCGCGACGCGCTCCGCCTCGCCCTCGCCCAGCACCCCGCCGAGATAATCCCGATAGAGCCGCCGCGGGACATAATCGTCCGGCCCGAAGCCGCGCGCCCCCGCCCAGTCCGCGAAATGGTCCGGCTCGCCGGCGAGAGCGCTCATGTTGCGCGCCCTGACGTTGAGCCGATGCCCCGGCTCGTCGGTCCCGTAGGCGGCACCCGCCCCGAAGCGCCCGCTCTTCTCGACGAGGATGATCTCCGCCCCGGGCGCTGCACGGGCCAGCTCGACGGCCGCGATCGTCCCCGAATATCCCGCCCCGACGATCGCCACCCGCATGAGGGCCTCCTAGCCGAGAGGCTGGAGGCCGTCACCCCGGCGAAGGCCGGGGTCCCAGGGGGTGAAGACGACGGCACCTTTCACCCTCCGAGGTCCCAGCCTAGGCTGGGACGACGATATTTTTCCGATTCTCGCCCTTGCCGGACCGCGCCCGGCGCCTCTATCCCTCGACTCCCATGGCGCGGTTCATCTTCATCACCGGCGGCGTGGTCTCCAGCCTTGGCAAGGGTCTGATGGCGGCGAGCCTCGCGGCTTTGCTCCAGGCGCGCGGCTACAAGGTGCGGATCAGGAAGCTCGACCCCTATCTCAACGTCGATCCCGGCACGATGTCGCCCTATCAGCACGGCGAGGTCTACGTCACCGACGACGGCGCCGAGACCGACCTCGATCTCGGCCATTACGAGCGCTTCACCGGCGTCCCCGCCCGCCAGAGCGACAACGTCACCTCGGGCCGCATCTACCAGGGCATCATCGCGAGGGAGCGCAAGGGCGACTATCTCGGCGCCACCGTCCAGGTCGTCCCCCACGTCACCAACGCGATCAAGGAGTTCATCCGGGCCGATCTCGAGCCCGATCTCGATTTCCTGATCATCGAGATCGGCGGCACCGTGGGCGACATCGAGAGCCTGCCCTTCATCGAGGCGATCCGCCAGTTCAGGAACGAGGAGGCCGATGGCGGCGGACGGGGCGGCTCGACCCTCTCGATCCACACCACCCTCGTCCCCTACATCGCGGCGGCCGGCGAGCTGAAGACCAAGCCCACCCAGCACAGCGTCCGCGAGCTCACCAGCCTCGGCATCCAGCCCGAGATCCTGCTCTGCCGCGTCGACCGCGAGCTGCCCGAGAGCGACCGCGCCAAGATCGCGCTCTTCTGCAACGTCCGCAAGGAAGCGGTCATCCCCGCCCTCGACGCGAAGAGCATCTATTCCGTCCCCGCCCAATATCACGAGGCCGGGCTCGACGCCGAGGTGCTGCGCGCCTTCGACATGCTGGACGGCGCGCCCGCTCCCGACATGAGCCGCTGGGAGGACGTGCTCGACCGCCTGCTCAACCCGGAGGGCGAGGTGACGATCGGCGTCGTCGGCAAATATGTCGGCCTGCAGGACGCCTACAAGAGCCTGACCGAGGCGCTGGTCCACGGCGGCCTCGCCAACCGCGTCAAGGTCCGCATCAACTGGCTCGACGCCGAGCTCTTCTGCCCGGGCGCCGAGGGCGTCGCCGACGTCGCCCCGATGCTCGAGCCCTGCCACGCCATCCTCGTCCCCGGCGGCTTCGGCGAGCGCGGCAGCGAAGGCAAGATCGCCAGCGTCCAGTTCGCCCGCGAGCGCAACATCCCCTTCTTCGGCATTTGCCTGGGCATGCAGATGGCCTGCATCGAAGGGGCCAGGAACACGGCCGGCCTCGCCGGCGCCTCGTCGAGCGAATTCGGCGAATCCGACGAGCCCGTCGTCGGCCTGATCACCGAATGGATGACCCCCGAAGGCCTCAAACAGCGCCGCGAAGCGAGCGGCGACATGGGCGGCACGATGCGCCTGGGCGCCTACGACGCCGTCCTGACCGGCAACAGCCACGTCGCCAGCATCTACGGCGGCACCGCCATCTCCGAACGCCACCGCCACCGCTATGAGGTGAACATCCACTATCGCGGCGCGCTGGAGGCGGGCGGCCTCATGTTCACCGGCATGAGCCCCGACGGGGCATTGCCGGAGATCGTGGAGCGGCCGGATCATCCCTGGTTCGTCGGCGTCCAGTTCCACCCGGAGCTGAAGAGCAAACCCTTCGATCCCCACCCCTTGTTCGCCTCGTTCATAGAGGCCGCCGTGAAACAAAGTCGTCTGGTCTAGCGTCGGCGCGTAGATCGAAAGGTTTTCCGCTGATGTCGGATCGAGCGAAGCAGAGAGCCGACACCCCGCTCATCCTGAGCGCAACCCGACCATAGGGAGTGGTGCAGACGAAGGAATCCGCTGTTCGCATCGTTCATAGACGCGGCGGTGAAGCAGTCGCGGCTCGTCTAGCTCCTCCCCGGAACCGGGAGGGTACCTCCCGGAGGGTGGTGGAGCGGCTGGGCTGCCGAAATTCGGACCACGCCCTGGCGGTCGGCACGTCCGCGATGGTGGAGCGCGGGCGCTAGCGCTTAGGGGGCAAGGCCGCCTGCCTCACAAGCCGATAGAGCCACCGCTTTTACAATGCGGCGGGTGTGGCGCGAGCGTCGGCACGCTTGCCGATCTGAAAGACGCCGGTCGAATCTCGCTTGCCGAAGGCAGTCCAGGACCGCAGGAACCTAACTTAAATTAGGTAGTTCTGGCGTCCATGCCTACGGCTGAAGATCGTTCTGCACGCCGCGCTCGCCAGACCCTCGAAGTCGAAGAAAGCCAGAGGCAGATGCGAAAGAGCATTGCCGAAACGGAGCGCCTGGTCGGCGAGTCAGAAGCGATGCTTCGGCGACATCGCAAGGAGTGTGAAGACGGCGAGGCCGCCGAGGACGGCCAGCGAGGGTGAGAACCTAGAACGATCGGGCCGGCCTAGCCTCCCGATTACGCCGACTGAACAAGGCCGAGCTTGTGGTCGGGCAGGTGAAGGTAGCGGCTCTGAAAGTCGCCCGCCTCCGCCAGCGCCTTCCAGTCCGAGACCCAGACGGCTCGCCTGTCGCGCTTGATCAAGCCCTCTTGCTCCAGAACCCTGAGCGTGCGGTTGACGTGAACAGAGGTGAGGCCGACGACGTCGGCAATCTGCTCTTGTGTCATCGGGAGCTCCCAATTCGCATGGGTTCCGAGTCCGGCCGCTTCCAGCCGAAGGGCGAACTCGCAGAGGACATGGGCAATTCGCGTGCGCGCGTCCCGACGTCCGACGTTGGCGATCCACTCCCGAAAAATGGACGCCTCGACCAGCGAATCGAACCACATCGCCTCCCCGATCGCGGGCCGTTCGAAAGCCAGCTCCTTGAGTGCGTTGCAGGGGATATAGGCGACCTCGCAGGCGGTGAGGGCCTGCACATTGTGGTCCGCAACCCCCAGAAACGAGTTTTGAATGTCCACCATGTCGCCGCGCATGTTGAACGACAGAATTTGCCGGCCCCCGGATGCGACGATCTTGTGGCGATAGACGAAGCCGGAGATCATGACGGCGCAGCGCGTGGGCTGGTCGCCCTCTCTGACAAGGTAGCTGGCGGCCTCGATCTTTCTTACCTCGTGCGGCAACCCGAGGAGCGCTTCCCGGTCGTCAGGATCGAACGCTCTGCAATACGAGAGCTTGCGAAGAAGGGCGTCGAGGGGGGAGGCAGTCATGAGAGCTCCGCTAAGGGCGGGAGCACCGGGGCTCTCAGTCGCTGGCATGCCCGAGAGGACCAGTAATGCCGTGAGCGTAACATATGTTTGGAGGACCGTCGCCCGCTTTTATTTAGCAGGCTGCGTCAGCGCTGGATTTTTCCGGGGCAACGCATGCTACAAGCCCTCAAAGACGCGCTGCCGAGTCGGAGGTCTCAATGCCCCTATATTTCTTCGACACGCGCGATAACGATGATTTCGTCGAGGACGACGTGGGGCTGCACTATCCGGACATCGAAGCCGTCAAGGTCGAGGCCGCGAGGGCGTTGGCCGAACTGGCTCGTGACGTCATCCCGGGGAGCGTCAAGCGCAATCTTGCCGTTGAGGTGCGGGATGAGTTCGGGCCGGTGCTGAAGGCGCTGATGAGCTTCGAGGCGATCATTCTCCGGCCGGCCTAGAAAGGGGCCTCAAGCGCGCCGCCTGGCGGGCACGCCTGGCATCGTCTGGCGTCGTAAAACCCCAACCTATTTAAGAGCGCGTGTCTCGCCGGCCCCCTATGTTTGCGTCTCCGAGTCGTACGGGGGACAGCGTGGGGACGCAGAACATAAGCCGCTTCAGGCGGCGGGCCGAGGAGGAGCGGGCGAAAGCGGCCAAGGCGATCGACCCGCGCCAGGCAAGCCAGTGTCTGGAGCTCGCCGCGAAGTATGAGGCGGTCGCGCAGGCCTATGAGGGTCTCGGCTCTTAGCCCTGCCTGTCCGGCTGCGCGAACCGCGGTGCGCTCGCAGTCAGCGCCGCAAGTCGGAACGAAAAAACAACTTTCCTATTGCCCCTCGGATATGATCCATCCTGGCGGATGGGCACGACTCGCAGCTCCCGTTTTCACGCCGCCGGCCGCTCCGCCTCGCACGCGCCCTCGCGTGCGCCCGCGCGTGTGCGACTGCGACCTTTGGGACCATTCGTCGCCCGCGCACGCCCCTCGCTTTCGTTCATGTCAGGCCTCAACTTCACCAACATCATCAACTTCCGCACCGCCCGCGCTGGCCTTCGCCTCGCGCTTCCCCTACGCTCCGGCAACCGCGCTTCGCGGAAAAATCCATCGGGAGCAATGTCTTGCGTCTTTCAGCGTCTTTCGCATTCCTGCTCCTGCTCGCCGCTGCTCCGCCTTCAGCGCCCGAGAAATTCTTCGTCGGGCGCACCGAGGGGTCGGGGACCGTCTCGATGACGCTGACCGGCTCGCACAAGGTCCGCGACGTCACCGCGGGGCGGCTCGACAAATCGGGGGCGCTGATCCTCGACCAGATGGTCTATGAGGAAGGCAAGCCCGCCCGCCGCCGCTCCTGGCGGCTGGCGCGCGCCGGCGGCAACCGCATCACCGGCACCATCTCCGACGCGATCGGACCGGTCACGGGCGACATTCGCGGCAACGTCCTCCACCTCAAATATCAGGCGAAGGAGGCCTCCGCCCAGGTCGAGCAGTGGATCGCCCTCCACCCGAACGGCCGCACCGCGTCGAACCGCATGGTGTTCAGGAAGTTCGGCTTCAAGGCGGCGACTTTGGCCTCGACCATCCGCCGGGTCGACTGACGCTCAGCCCTCGCTCTCGCGTCGCTCCGCCTTGCTCTTGATGTCGACCACCGTCGCGCCGCGCTCGCTTCGCAGCAGCTCGGCGACGCGGCGGGCCAAATCGGTCTGGCGGAACGGCTTGGTCAGGCGCGGCAGCTCGAGCCCCGGCCCTTCCGCGATGTCGGAATAGCCGGTGACGAGGAGGGCCGGCAGGCCGGGCGCCACCCGCCGCGCCTCGTAGACCAGTTCGACCCCGTTCATGCCCGGCATCAGAAAATCGGAGATGATCAGGTCGACGTCGCGCTCCCGCAGCATCCTGAGCGCGTCCGGCCCCGACGAGGCGAGCAGAACCCGGTAGCCGAGGTCACGGAGCAAATCCGCGGTGCCGAGCCGGACCAGATCCTCGTCGTCGACGAGGAGGATCGTCGAGGGCCGCGCCGCCGGCGTCGCCTCGCGCGCCGGCTCGGCCTCCGCGCTCGGGGCCCGGCTGCCGATCGGCAGCCACATCTCGGCGCGCGTGCCCTTGCCGGGCCGGCTGGTCAGCTCGAGCGTCCCGCCCGATTGCGCCGCGAGGCCGTGCACCATTGAGAGGCCGAGCCCGGTGCCCTTGCCGACCCCCTTGGTCGAGTAGAAAGGCTCGACCGCCCGGGCGAGCGTCTCGGCGTCCATGCCGACGCCGGTGTCGACGACGGCGACCCGGACGTAGCGGCCCGGCGCCAGCGCCTCACCCTCCTCCACCTCGGCCGTGTCGGCGACGATCCGGAGCTTGCCGCCGGACGGCATCGCATCGCGGCCGTTGACGGCGAGGTTCAGGACGGCGAGCTCGAACTGGTTGGGGTCGATCCGCGCGGGCGGCAGGTCGGCCTCGGTCTCGATCGAGACCTCGATCGTCGGGCCGATCGAGCGGGCGATGAGGTCGCGCATGCCGTCGAGCAAGCGCGCGATGTCGACCGAGCGCGGCTGCAGGTCCTGGCGCCGCGCGAAGGCGAGCAGGCGCTGGACGAGCGTGGCGGCGCGGCCTGCCGCCTGCATTCCGCCGTCGATCAGCCGAAGCGCCCGCTCGTCGTCGCCGAGGCGCCGGCGGAGCAGGTCGAGGCTGCCCATGATCGGGGTCAGGAGGTTGTTGAAGTCGTGGGCGACGCCGCCGGTGAGCTGGCCGATCGTCTCCAGCTTCTGCGCCTCGTGGAGCCGCGCCAGCGCCTCCTCCCTCGCGCGGACCGCTTCCTCTACCTCGGTCTGCAGCATCTCGCGCGAGCGGGCGAGGGTCTCCCGCGCTCTCACCTCGGCGTCGATCTCGGTGCAGGTGCCGTACCAGCGGACGATCCGGCCCGACGCGTCGCGGACCGGGTGGGCGCGGCCCAGGGTCCAGCGATATTCGCCGCTCCGGTGCCGGAGGCGATATTCGATATGGTAAGGCTCGCCGGTCTCGAGGCTGCGCCGCCAGGTATGCCAGGCGCGCTCCTGGTCGTCGGGGTGGAACATGCCGTTCCACGCCTCGCCGTCGGTCGATCCGGGCGGCACGCCGGTATAATCGTACCAGCGCTGGTTGAAATAATCGTGGAAGCCGTCGGGCTGGGTGGACCAGATCATCTGGTCGATCGAGTCGGTGATGGCGCGGAAGCGCATCTCGCTTTCCTCGAGCGCCGCCTCGCGCTCGCGAAGCGCCATGAGTCTGCTCCGCGCCTCATATTGGCGGCGCCGGCCGCGCAGCGCCGATCGGGCGACGCTGACCAGCGTGGTCGGGTGGAAGGGCCGCTCGAGGAAGGTGACGTTGCCGAGGACGTCGAGATAGCGGCCGGCGCCCGGATTGCGCTCGAGCCCGCCGCCGCGGCTGGTGAGGAGCACGAAGGGGATGTCGCTCCACTCGGGCTGGCTCTCGATCCACTGCGAAAGCGGCCGCAGGTCGGCGGTCGCGAGCGCCTCCTCGGTGACGACGGCGAAGCCGGCGCCGGCCTCGAGCTCGGGCACCAGGTCGGCAAGCGTCGCGCAGGCGATCGCGCGGATTCCCGCTTCGCCGAGCATCGCCGAGGCGACCGCGGCGTCGCGGCCGAGCGGCGCCAGGACCAGAGCGCGTTCGGAGATCTCGGGAATCATCCGCGGGGCGGGGCCCCGGCCATCTGTCCTTCGCTCAGCAACTCCGGCACGCCGCGCAGCACGCCCTGGAAGTTGGTCAAGGGCTCGCCGAGCGTCACGCCCTCGGAGGAAATGGTATATTCGCGGATCGTGTCCTCGTGCGCGCTCGTCCTTTTCTTGATTACGGAGATGGCGCGCCGCACCCGTCCGAGCGCCTCGAAATAGCGCAGCAGGACCACCGTGTCGGCGAGATAGGTGACGTCGACCGGCGCCTTCATGTCCCCGACCAGCCCGTGCTGGGCGACGGTGAGGAAGGTCGTGGCGCCCTGCCGGTTCAGATATTGGAGCAGCTCGTGCATGTGGAGGATCAGCGCCTTCTCCTCCGGCATCGCCGCCTGGTAGCCGTTGAGGCTGTCGACGATCACCGTCGAGACGCCGTGCGTCTCGACGCAGCGGCGCACCAGGCTGGTGAACTCCCCCGGCGACAACTCGGCCGCGTCGACCTGCTCGACGAACAGGCTTCCGGCGTCGACCATCGCCTGAATGTCGATGCCGAGGCCGCGGGCGCGCTCGAACAGCAGCCCGAGCTCCTCGTCGAAGACGAACATTGCGGACTTCTCGCCGCGGGCGGCCGCCGCGACGATGAAGTTCAGCGCGAGGAGCGACTTGCCGGTGCCCGCCGGCCCGAGGATCAGCACGCTCGAGCCGCGTTCGACGCCGCCGCCGAGCAACGCATCGAGCTCCGCCGAGCCGCTCTTCGTCACCTCGCGGGTGAAGGCCTTGCGATGCTCGGCCGAGACGAGGCGCGGGAAGACGACGACCCCGCCGTCGCGGATCGCGAAATCGTGATAGCCGCCGCGAAAGGCCCGGCCGCGATATTTGACGACGCGCAGCCGCCGCCGCTCGGCGCCATAGTCCGGCGACAGCTCCTCGAGCCGGATGACGCCGTGGGCGACGCTGTGCACCGTCTTGTCGAGCGTCTCGGTGGTGAGGTCGTCGAGCATCAGCACCGTGGCGCCGTGGCGCGTGAAATAATGCTTCAGCGATAGGATCTGGCGCCGGTAGCGGAGCGAGCTTTGCGCAAGCAGCCGAATCTCGGACAGGCTGTCGATGACGACCCGGTCCGGCTTGACCCGCTCCATCGCGTCGAAGATGCGCTTGGTCGTCTCGCCGAGCTCGAGGTCGGAGGAGTAGAGCAGGCTCTGCTGCTGGTCGGCGTCGAGCAGATTCTCCGGCGGCGTCAGCTCGAAGACCTCGATCCCGCCGAGCTTCCAGCCGTGCGAGGCCGCGCCTTCGCTGAGCTCGTCCGCCGATTCGGACAAAGTGACGTAGAGGCAGGTCTCGCCCCTGGCGACGCCGTCGAGGAGGAATTGCGTGCCGATCGTGGTCTTGCCCGTCCCCGGGCTGCCCTCGAGCAGGAACACCCGCCCGCGCGACAGGCCGCCGCGGACGATGTCGTCGAGACCCTGGATGCCGAACGCGGCGTCACGCGCGCCGGAGCCTTCTTCACTTCGCCGCGCCATCACGCCTCTCACTCGGTAGAATCGGCTCCTTAGCGAGCCTTTTCGGCGAGCGCGAGAGGGGGTCTAGCGAAGCTTCGCGATCTTGAGCCCGTCGGCCTTGGCACGGTCCTGGGTCGATTCCTCGGTGCGCGTCAGCGCCTTGGCGATCGCTTTGAGCCCCATGCCCTTGCCGGCGAGCCTGTGCAGCTTGGCGATCTCGTCGCTCGTCCAGGGCTGGCGGTGGCGGGCATAGGGCTCGGCCATCAGTCCTTCGACACCGTGCCTTTGGTCGAGGGATTGGCCGCGATCGACTTCTTGACCGGGGTCTTGGGCTTCCTCGCTTCCTTGTTGCTCTTCTTCTGGCCCTTGGCCATGGCGCGCTCCTTTGGGCTTGGTCGAGCCTCGCTTCTATAGCGCAGCGCCGCGAAATCCTAGGCGGCCTCGGCCGCCTCGCCCACGATGAGCCGGTCGAAGCAGTCCGGGAAGCTCTCGCCCACCGGCCGGCGCGTCTCGCGGTTCGCCGGAGGGACAGCCGGCTCCGGCGCCGAATATGCCGGCAGGCTGCGCCGCGACACGCCGGGCCGGTCGACGATCATGTTGTTGATCACCGCGCCGGCATAGGATCCGTCGAGCCGGTAGGCCTTCTCCGCAAAGACCCGGCCGACCGGCGTCCCGTCCATCGCGTAGATGAAGGCGCCAAGGCGGAAGCCCTGCGGGCTGCCGTCGCTCGTGTAGAGATAATCGGCCATGTTTCCTGCCTTATTTGGTAGCGAATTGGCCCGCTTCGGCGCCGAAATGCTCGCGGGCATGGGCCCTCGCCGCATTGGCGGTAGCGAAGGGCTCCTCAAGCGTCGTCGTCGTAACGATCGGATAGCCTTG
>DATAIU010000061.1:0-21990 GCA_036262495.1 Allosphingosinicella sp. | reverse complement strand
GATGCCGTGCGCCTTGCAGAGCAGGAAATCGTCCTCGCCATGGTCCGGCGACATGTGGACGAGGCCCGTGCCCTGGTCGGTCGTGACGAAGTCGCCGGGCAGGAAGGGGCGGGGCTTGGCGAAGAAGCCGCCGAGATGGTGCATGGGATGGCGAGCGACCGTGCCGGCGAGTTCCGAGCCCTTGATGACATAGGGCTCGAGAACAACGGACTTCCCGTCAACTTCGCCTGCATAGGGAGCAGGAAGGCCGATTCTCTTGAGGAACGTCTCGATCAAGTCTTCGGCGACCAAGAACATTGGTAGCCACTCGCCCCACACGATGTTCAATAGGACGTAGTTGACATCCGGCCCATAGGCGATCGCCTGGTTGACCGGGATCGTCCAAGGCGTCGTCGTCCACACCACCGCGTGGGCGCCGACGAGCTCCGGGATCGGGCTCTCGACGATCTCGAACGCGACGTCGATCTGCGTCGAGACGATGTCCTCGTACTCCACCTCGGCCTCGGCCAGCGCCGTCTTCTCGACGGGGCTCCACATCACCGGCTTGGCGCCGCGGTAGAGCTTGCCGGCTTCGGCGAGCTTCAGCAGTTCCTCCGCGATCTTGGCCTCGGAGGTGAAGTCCATCGTCCGGTAGGGATCGTCCCAGTCGCCGGTGATGCCCAAGCGGATGAACTGCTCGCGCTGGACCTGGATCCAATGCTCGGCATAGGCGCGGCACTCGGCCCGGAACTCGCGGGCCGGCACCTGGTCCTTGTCCAGCTTCTTCTTGCGATATTGCTCCTCGATCTTCCACTCGATCGGAAGCCCGTGGCAGTCCCAGCCCGGCACGAACGGCGCGTCCTTGCCGAGCAGGGTCTGGGAGCGGAGGATGAAGTCCTTGATCGTCTTCATCATCGCGTGGCCGATATGGATGTCGCCGTTGGCGTAAGGCGGCCCGTCGTGGAGGATGAAGCGCTCGCGCCCGGCCCGAGCCTCGCGGATGCGCTGGTAGAGGCCCATCTCCGCCCAGCGCGCGAGGATAGCCGGCTCCTTTTGCGAAAGGCCGGCTTTCATCGGGAAGTCGGTCTTGGGCAGGAAGACGGTGTCGCGCCAATCCTGTCTGGGGGCTTCGGGTTTTTCGGACATCCGGCGGCGGCTTAGCCGGGAAGGAGGGGAATGGGAACCACCGCTTAGCTCTCCAGCGCCCGCCCGACCGTGTAGAAATCCTCGATCCACAGATAGCCGCGGAAGTCGCGCGGCACCTTGTCGAGCTGCTCGACGCGGGTCAGGCCCATGGCGCCGCCGCCCCGATAGTCGCCGGTCAGGATGACGTGCGTCCCCACCCCCTCCATCCGCGCGAGGAAGCGCTTGGGCCATCCCCAGATGGCCCACTGATAATTGAGCGGCACCATCACCGTCGTGTTGCGGCACGAGCGCGGGACAAAGCTCGTCCAGCCGAACTTCACATAATCGGTGAGGCACGCCTTCGTATCCTTGACCGTGAAGGCCCAGGCGCGCGGCGCCAGCTGCTTGACGCGCGCGATCACGGCCGGGTCCCCGTAAAAGCCCAGCCGGTCGTCGATCGTCGCGCCGCCGCGGCGCAGCGCGGCGAGCAGCGCATCGACGTCGGCGGGGTCCTTGCTCTTGAAATGGAAGATCAGCCGCATCCGTGCCACCTCGCGCAGCACCTCCTCGACCGTCGGCATGGCGCCGACCCCCTTCCCGCGCAGCGGGTAGGTCTTGCCGCCGTCGGGCGTGTAGCCGTAGCCGACGTCCAGCTTCTTGAGCTCCGCGAGGGTCAGATCGCGCACCGCGCCATGGCCCTCCGTGCGGCAGTCCACCGTCCAGTCGTGGAAGGCGACGACCTGGCGGTCCCGGGTCGGGTGGACTTCGAGTGCGATCGCGTCGGCCCCGTAGTGGCGCGCGTTCGAGAAGGAGCGCAGCGTATTGTCGATGAAGTCGTGCTCGGGAGGGAGCATGCGCGCCGCCGTGCACGTCTCCTCGGTAATCCCCCCATGTCTGATCGGCTGCGCAAGCCCGCGATGAGCGACCAGGACGAGTGGCTTGGGCGAGCGCGGCGCTATCCAGGACGCGTTGATCACCGACACCGTCACCGCGAAGGCCGCGACCCCGGCGCCGACCCATTTCCAGACCCTCACGCCGCCAGCCTCCTCTTCGCCTCGCGGCAATCCTTCTCCATCTGGGCGATCAGCGCGTCGACCGTCTCGAACTTCGCCTCGGGCCTCAGCCAGGAGATAAGCTCGACCTCGATCTTCTCCCCATAGAGATCGCCGTCGAAACCGAAGAAATAGGGCTCGAGCAGCTCGCGCGGCGGCGCGAAGGTCGGGCGGACGCCGAGATTGGCCGCGCCATCGACGATCCTGGCGTCCGGCAGCCGCCCCCGGACCGCATAGATGCCGAACCGGGGCCTGAGGTAGGGGCCGAGCGAGAGGTTGGCGGTCGGGTAGCCGATCGTCCGGCCCCTCTTGTCGCCATGCTCGACCACGCCCTCGACCGCGAAGGGCCGGGTCAGCAGGCGCGCGGCCTCCGCGCAGTCGCCGGCCTGCAGCGCCTCGCGGGCGCGGCTCGACGAGATCGGCCCTGCCGCGTCGCAGACGGGCGCCACCGCTTCCACCCAGAAGCCTAGCTCGTCGCCGGCGCCCTTGAGGACGGCGATATTGCCGCCGCGGCCGCGCCCGAACGTGAAATCCTCGCCCGTGACGACGCCGGCCGCGCCGATCAGGCCGACGAGCCGCTCGACGATGAACTCGCTGGCCGGAGTCGCCGCTAGCTCCGCGTCGAACCTGAACACGATCATCGCGTCCGCGCCCGCCGCCCCGAACAGCCGCTGGCGCTGGTCGAGGCTGGTCAGTCGGAACGGCGGCACGTCGGGCTTGAAGAAGCGCACCGGATGCGGGTCGAAGGTGGCGACGAGCACCGGCCGCTTTTCGGCCCGTCCACGCTCCACGGCGCGCCCGACCACGGCCTGGTGGCCGAGGTGAAATCCGTCGAAATTGCCGAGCGCGACGATGCCCCCGCGAAGCGCCTCGGGAACCGCCGAGCCGCCGTCCAGCCGCTCCATGGCGGCCGTATAAGAGAGGGGGAGGAGCTTAGGGAAGCCCCGCCAGCAGCCGCAGCAAATTGCCGCCCATAACCTTGGCGATCTCCTCGTCGGTGAAGCCGCGATCGACCAGGGCCTGGGTCACGTTGACGAGACCGGCGGTATCGAAGCCGGTCGTCACGGCGCCGTCGAAATCCGAGCCCAGAGCGACATGGTCAATGCCGACCAGGTCGCGGACATGGGCGATGGCGGCGGCGATCGCGGCGGGGCGAAGGTCGCAGACCGCGGCATCCCAATAGCCGATCCCGACGAGGCCGCCGGTCCGGGCGATGCCGCGCACTTCCTCGTCGGTGAGGTTGCGGTTGACCTTGCAGGTCGCCTGCACCCCGCCATGGCTCGAGACGACGGGCCGCGTCGCCATGGCGAGCACTTCGGCGACGGTCCGGTGGCTGGAATGGGCGAGGTCGACGATCATCCCTTTGGCTTCCATCGCCCGGACCACCCGCCGCCCGAGCGGGGTCAGCCCGCCTTTCCGAAGCCCATGCATCGAGCCCGCCACCTCGTTGTCGAAGAAATGGGCGAGGCCGGCCATCCGGAAGCCGGCGGCGTGGAGCCGGTCGAGATTTTCGAGCCGTCCTTCCAGATTCTGCAGCCCCTCGATCGACTGGAGTGCGCCGGTGACCTTGCGTCCTGCGGCGCGGTCGGCGAGCAGGCGTCGGACGTCCGCGCCGCTCCTGACGACGCGCAGCCGCCCCTTCGAGGCGGCCTCGGCGCGGCGCAGCTTCTCGGCGTGCCAGAGCGAGCGCTGGAGCAGGGAGCGCCACGTCCGCGGCGGCTGCATCTGAACGACCGCGAGCAAGGTGATGTTGTCGCTGTCGGCGCCGTTGGCTTTGTAATTCTGGCCTATCGGGGTCTTCGTGACCGAGGAGAAGACCTGCACCGCGACGTGGCCCGCCTCGAGCCGCGGCAGATCGACCTGCCCCCGGGACGCCCGGTCGAGCAGGCTGCGCTGCCAGAGCAAAGTGTCCGCGTGCATGTCGGCGATGGCGAGCCGCGCGTGCAACGCCCTGGCGCGCTCCGAAATGGCCGGCAGCGGCGTCGGCGCGACCTTGTTCATCCCGCCCTCGACCAGGCCGGGGCCGAACAGGAGGAAGGCGCCGACGGCGAGGACCAGCAAAGCGAGGAAGCCGTAGATCAGACGTCTCATGGGCGCCGCTCCAGCCGGACGAAGCTGTATTCGGAATGGTCCTCACGAGACGTTTCGCGCCACTCGGCCTTGTCGAACGGGGGCAGGAACGTGTCTGCCGCCGGTTCCGAATGCACTTCCGTGAGCTCGACGGCGTCCGCTTGCGGCAGGAAAAGGCCGATTATCTCGGCGCCGCCGATCACGGAGATCGGCTCGCCGGCCGCAAGCGCGATGGCCTCATCCGCGGACCGGGCGACCTCGGCGCCATCGCCGCGCCAGCTCGGATCGCGCGTGAGCACGATGTGTCGCCGTCCGGGAAGCAGCCCCGGCAGGCTCTCGAATGTCCGCCGGCCCATCACCATCGCCGTCCCCATCGTCACCGACTTGAAATGCTTGAGGTCCGCCGGCAGGCGCCACGGCAGTTGGCCGTCCCGCCCGATGGCACCGTTGCGGGCGCGGGCGACGACGATGGTGACGCGCGGGTCAGCCATGCAGCGTCGCCCCAGCGAAGGCTGGGGCCCCGGGGGGCGAGAGGCGACGGCGTTCTTCACCCGCTGGGATGCCAGCCTTTGCTGGCATGACGGAAGCACTCAAACCGCCACCTCCGCCTTGATGTGCGGATGAGCGTCGTAGCCGCTGATCTCGAAGTCTTCGTACTCGTAGCGGTCGATCGCTTCGGGCCGGCGCAGGATCGTCAGCTTCGGAAGCGGCCTGGGCTGCCGCGTCAGCTGCAATCGCGCCTGGTCGAGATGGTTGGAATAAAGGTGGCAGTCGCCGCCGGTCCAGACGAACACGCCCGGCTCGAGGCCGCATTGCTGGGCGAGCATGTGGGTGAGCAAAGCGTAGCTGGCGATGTTGAACGGCACGCCGAGGAAGGCGTCTGCGCTGCGCTGATAGAGCTGGAGGTTGAGGCGCCGGTTGGCGACCTGGGTCTGGAACAGGCAGTGGCAGGGCGCCAGCGCCATTCGGTCGAGCTCCGCCGGGTTCCAGGCGGACACGATCTGCCGGCGCGAGGCGGGGTCGCGCCTGATCAGCTCGATCAGGTTCGCGATCTGGTCGACATGGCGCCCGTCCGGGCCCTCCCAGTCGCGCCATTGCTTGCCGTAAACGGGTCCGAGCTCGCCGGCCTCGTCGGCCCATTCGTCCCAAATGCTGACTTTGTTCTCCTTCAGCCAGGCGATGTTGGTGTCGCCGCGCAGGAACCAGAGCAATTCGACGACGATCGAGCGCAGGTGCAGCTTCTTCGTCGTAACCAGCGGGAAGCCCTTCGCGAGGTCGAAGCGCATCTGGTGGCCGAAGACGGACAAGGTGCCGACGCCGGTGCGGTCGTCCTGGGGGACCCCTTCGTCGAGGATTCGCCGGAGGAGCGCGTGATATTCCTGCATGGCCGGACTATGGCCGGGCCGGGCTCCTTTTCCAAGGCGGCGGCGATAGATCGAAAATGGACCCCGAAACGGACAGGATTGGACCACCGGCCGGGCCCTTGGACTGCCACAGCGGTGGTGATGCTGATCCGAACCGCCGCCGACGCGACCCACCTGCTCGCGCCATTCTTTGCCTCGCAGATCGATGTGGAGGCGGTAGCGGTCCTGCACCTCGACCAGGAGCGCCGGCTGCTAGGCACGACGTTCAGCGAAGGCGTCGCCGAGCAAGCCGACCTGCCGCTCCGCGAGATATTGGGCGCGGCTTTGCGGGTCGGCGCCGCCGCCATCATCGTCGCGCACAATCATCCGAGCGGCGATCCGGAGCCGAGCGAACAGGATCTGAGCGCGACGCGGCGGCTGTTCGAGGCGGCGGGCGCGGCCGGCATCCGTCTCGTCGACCATCTCATCTTTGCGGGCGGGGAATGCCGCAGCCTCCGCAAGCTGGGACTGCTCTGACCCTCAGGCCGGGCAGGCCGGGATGTCCCTCGGTTCGGGGCGGGGGCTGTTGGGCTCGAACTGGGCGAAATAGGATTCGGAATCGGCGAGCCGCTCGAAGCGCGAGAGCTGATAGCCGAGCGCGGAGAATTCGCAGATGAGGAGGCGCGGCGGCGTGCCGTGCCGGTCGGTCGGCCGGTCGGCGTCGACCACGACGACGCGACCGTGCGGCTTCAGGTCCTCGCGCAGGTGCCAGAGGAATTCGCTCGGCCGCTCGATCTCGTGATACATGTGGATCATGAAGATCCGGTCGAACGAGAGATCGGGCAGCATCGGATCGTTGGGCCGGCCGAGCTTCACCGCGACATTGTGGAGGTCCTCGCGGGTCACCCGGGCGGCGAGGTCGTCGCGGGTCTCGGGCACGATGTCCTCCGCGAGCACACGCCCGCGGCGGCCGACCAACGGCGAGAGGCGGACCGTATAGTAACCCTGGCCGGCGCCGATGTCGGCGACGAACATGCCGGGACGCACGTCGGCAAGCTTCATCACCGTCTCGGCCTCGCGGACGCCGTCGCGGGCGTCCTCGTTCGAATAGCTGGCCGAGACGATCGGCGAGACCGGCCGATTGGGCTTGGGGAAGGGGGATTCGTCTGCCTTCTTGCCGCACGCGGCCAGGAAAACGAGGGTGAGCAGGGCGGCCCTACTCGACATCTTCGACCTCGACCTTCTCGCCGGTCACGCGCTGCGACAAAGCGGCCGCCATGAAACGGTCGAGATCGCCGTCGAGCACGTCGGACGGAGCGGTTGACGTGACCCCGGTCCGTAGGTCCTTCACGAGCTGATAGGGCTGGAGCACGTACGAGCGGATCTGGTGGCCCCAACCGATATCCGTCTTGGCGGCGGCCGTGGCGTTCGCCTCGGCCTCGCGGCGCTGCAGCTCCGCCTCGTAAAGCTTGGCGCGGAGCTGGTTGTAGGCCTCGGCCTTGTTCTTGTGCTGGGAGCGCTGGTTCTGACACTGGACGACGATGCCCGTCGGAAGGTGCGTGATCCGCACCGCGGAATCGGTCGTGTTGATGTGCTGGCCGCCGGCGCCGGAGGCGCGGTACGTGTCGATCCTCAGCTCGCTCTCGACGATCTCGATGTCGATATTCTCGTCGACCACGGGGTAGACCCAGACGGATGCGAAGCTGGTATGGCGGCGCGCCGAGCTGTCATAGGGGCTGATCCGCACGAGGCGGTGCACGCCGCTCTCCGTCTTCGCGTAGCCGTAGGCATTCTCGCCCTTGATCAGCAGGGTCGCCGACTTGATGCCCGCCTGCTCGCCGGCGTGGAGGTCTATGAGCTCCACCCTCATCCCGTGGCGCTCGGCCCAGCGCGTGTACATGCGCTGCAGCATGCCCGCCCAGTCGTTGCTTTCGGTACCGCCGGCGCCGGAATTGATCTCGACATAGGTGTCGTTGGCGTCGGCTTCGCCGGCGAGCAGCGCCTTGACCTTGTCCTGCTCGGCCCGCTCGGCGAGCGCGGCGAGCGCGGCGATGCCATCCTCGACCAGCGCGTCGTCGCCCTCGGCCTCGGCCATCTCGATCAATTCGCTGGTGTCGGCGAGGTCGCGCTCGATGGCGCGGGTTGCGCCGATCGCCTCGTCGAGCCGGCGGCGCTCGCGCATCACGTCCTGCGCCGCCTTGGGGTCGTTCCACAGCGCCTGGTCCTCGACCCGGGCGTTGAGCTCGTCGAGCCGGGCGAGCGCCCGGTCCCAGTCGAGGAACCGGCGAAGCAGGTCGAGCGCCGAGCGAATGCGCTCGACATGGGCCTCCGCCTCGGCGCGCATCAGTAGATTCCGCCCTGGTTCTGCAGGAAATCCTCGTCCCGCGATTGCGTCGGAGCGGCGCGGACGGCCTTGCGCGCCGCCTTCTTGAGCGGCGCCGGCGCCGCGGCCTGCTCCCGCCCGATCGAGCGCCTCGGCTCGCTCTCCGGCTTGAACGCCTCCCAGATCACCGCCGCCTTGGGGTCGTCGGTCGGCCAGGCGCCGAACACCTTCTTGCCGGAGCGCCGGTCAATTCGGACCATCCTTATGCCGGCGGGCGCGCGGAACGGGATGGCGGGCATGTCCTTGAAGGCGACTTGCGCGAATTGCTTGAAGATCGGCGCCGCAAGCGTCCCGCCCTGAGCATAGCCGCCCATCGGGCGGGGATGGTCGTAGCCCATGTAGATGCCGGCGACGATCTCGGCGCTGCCGCCGATGAACCAGACGTTGGTCGGGCCGCTCGTCGTTCCGGTCTTGCCGAACAGGGGCCGGTTGAGGTCGCGAAGCACCTGGGCGGTGCCGCGCTGGACGACGCCCTCGAGGATATGGACCATCTGATAGGCCGTCATCGGATCGACGACCTGCTTGGTGCGGAGCGGCGGCCGGGGCATCGGCTTGCCGTCCCAGTCCGGCGCGTTGCAGCCGTCGCACGGGCGGGTGTCCGCGCGGTAGATGAGCTTGCCGTCGCGATCCTCGACATAATCGATAAGCGTCGGCTTCAGCGCCCGGCCCGAATTGGCGAGGATCGCGAAGGCGTTGGTGATCTTCAGCACCGTCGTGTCGCCGGCGCCGAGGGCGATGGCGAGGTAATTGGGATATTCGCCGACGCCGAGGTCGCGGGCGCGGCGAGTCACCTTGTCCATGCCGATCTGGTTGGCAGTCCGCACCGTCATCAGGTTGCGCGACTGCTCGACGCCCCAGCGCATTGTCTGCGGTCCCGCATTGCCGCCGGAGAAGTTGCGGAAGCATTTGTTGCCGAGCCCGGCGCCCTGCCAGACGCAGAAAGGCCCGTCGACGATGATGCTGGCCGGAGTCAGGCCGTTATCGAGCGCGGCCGAATAGACGACCGGCTTGAAGGTCGAGCCCGGCTGCCGCTGGGCCTGGGTCGCGCGGTTGAAATCGTCGCCGCGAAGGTCCCAGCCGCCCTGCATGGCGAGGATTCGGCCGCTCGCGACCTCCTCGACCAGCATAGCGCCGCGGATCGTCGGCGCGGAGCGCAGCGACCAGATTCCGCCCTCCTGCTTGACCGCGATGACCTTGCCGGGGCGGAGGAAGTTGAAGGCGGCGGTTCCCGTGCCGCGCTTCGGCATCGACGCGGCGTAGGAGGGAAGCACCCCTTCCGATCCGTTGGCGAAGCCGATCCGCGCGGTATTGCCGGAGCGGGAGAGGACGGCGGCGGCCCGCCAGTCCGCATAGCCGAGCCCGAAAGGTGTCCGCGCCAGCTCGCCACGCCAGTCGCCGGAGACGTTGACGCTGAGCCCGGGATCGGTCCACCCCCGGCCACGGTCGTAGCGCATCAGGCCGTCGCGAAGCGCGGTCTCCGCGGCCTTCTGCTTCTCGGCGTCGAGCGAGGTACGCACCCAGAGGCCGCCGGTATAGACGCCGTTCGGCCCTTTCTCCGCCTGCTCCCCGTAGCGCTCCATCAGCTGGCGGCGGACCTCTTCCATGAAATAGCCGCCGACGTTGCGAACGACGGTGCTTGGCCCGCTGACGCTCTCGATCGGCGCGGCCTGGGCGGCGGCGCGCTGAGCCGCGTCGATCTTGCCGTTGCGCTCCATCTCGGCGAGCACCCAGTTGCGGCGCGCCCGGGCCCGGTCGGGATGCTCTTTCGGATCGTAATTGCTGGGCCCCTTGGGAAGGATGGCGAGATAGGCGGCCTCGGGCAGAGTCAGCTGGTCGACGTCCTTGTCGAAATAGGCGCGCGAGGCCGCTTGCACGCCATAGGCGTTCCGGCCGAGGAAAATCTGGTTGAGGTAGAGCTCCAATATCTGCTGCTTGGTCAGGACGTTCTCGATCCGGCGGGCGAGGAAGGCTTCCCTGATCTTGCGAGTCACCGAATATTCGTTTCCGACAAGGAGGTTCTTGGCGACCTGCTGGGTGATGGTCGAACCGCCCGCAACGCGCTCGCCGCTGCCGAAACTCAGCGTGTAGTTGACCACCGCCTTGACGAAGCCGGGATAATCGAGCCCGCCGTGGGTGAAGAAGGTCTTGTCCTCGGCGGAGGTGAAAGCGTCGATCAGCACCTGCGGATATTCGTCGTAGCTGAGCTCGACGCGGCGCTCCCGGGCGAACGACTGGACCGGGTCGCCGTTGACGTCGCGGACGTTGGTCGGGAGCGGCGGCTGGTAGGTGAGCAAGGTCTCCGCCGAGGGCAGTCCGCGCGCGAACAGCAGCCAGAGCAGGAAGTAAAGGACGAACGGGATCGCCGCCAGATAGGCGAGGATGCGCACCCATTTGCGTTGCCACGCGCGCCGGGCCGCCGCCCAGTAACGGCTGCCGGCGTCGCGATAGAGGGTCAGGCGGTTCGGGGCGGCTTCGCTCATTCGCGCCGGCTCTAGCCGATCATTCCGGACCGGTGAAGCGCCTCAGCGGCCGGCGAGCCGGACGAAACGCCGCGCGAAATGGCTCTCGATCGCGCCCTTCATGCCGAGCGCTATCTGGCGTCGGCCTTCCGGCGATTCGATATAGGCCGTGTCGGCGGCGTTGGTCAGATAGCCGGTCTCGAAGAGGATCGAGGGGACGTCCGGCGCCTTGAGGACGGCGAGCGACGCGAAGCGGTGGAAATCGGGCCGGAACGGGAAAAAGGGCGAAGCCTCGCGCTTCAGCAACGCCGCGAAGTCCGCCGAGACGTTCATGCTCGCCCGCTGCGCCAGGTCGATGAGGATGCGGTTCACCCCCGCATCGGGGCTGAGCTGCGCGCCGGCGACCCGGTCCGACGCGTTCTGCTGCTCGGCGAGGAGAGCCGCCTGGCGGTCGGAAGCGACTTCGGAGAGGGTGTAGATGGTCGCGCCGCGGGCGCCGTCGTTGGCGGGGGCGGCGTCGGCGTGGATCGAGATGAACAGCTCGGCCCCCATCGCCCGTGCGATCTCATAGCGGTCGCGCAGGACGAGATAGCGGTCGTCTTCTCGGGTAAGGGCGATGCGCACCCGCCCCGACTGGGCGAGCGCGTCGCGGATCGCGGTCGCGACCGCCAGAGTCACGTCCTTCTCCTTGCGCGCGGCGAAGGGCGAGCTTGCTCCCGGGTCGCGGCCGCCATGGCCGGGGTCGAGCACGACCAGCGGCCGGCGCGGATCCCGCGAGCCGAGGATGCGCGGCAGGTCTCCCCGCGCCGCCGCGCTCCGCCCGTCCGCGGCCGCAATCTCGACGCCCTCGTCGGACGCAGCCGCGTCGAGCGCGGGAATCGTCTGTCCGAGCAGCGAGAGAAGGAGGACGAGAAGCAGTTCCATCGCGTTCCACTCTGCCGCGACCCGGCGTCCGCGGTCCACACAAAAGCATTGTTTCGCCGCCGTTAGCGGTTGCCGGTCCGGGCGCCGGATGCTAGCACCGAGCCTCGGCAACGGGATCGAAGGCGCGAGCCTGGTTTCGATCTTCCGCCGATCGCATGTGCCGGCGATTTTCCTGCCGGCCACCAAGGTTGACGCTGCATGAGGCATTCCTCCCCCACACCGCTTCGCCCCCTTAAGGGTTCGGGCGTCGCGGCCGGGGCTTTTGAGCCGGGTCTCCGATCCGGGCCGCCGCGCGCAGCAGGGGCAACGATTTTCCTTTCAACCCGGACACTGGAAGCGCGCGCCGCCAAGGCCGCGCCACCGTCCATATTCGAGCGCGCGAGGGCCACCGCCGCAAGGCAGGCGGAGCGCGCGTGGAGTGACATTGATGACGATGCGCATGTTGATCGACGCGCGCCACCAGGAGGAAACTCGGGTGGCCGTGGTCAAGGGAAGCCGGATCGAGGAGCTTGACTTCGAATCCGCCGAGCACAAGCAGCTCAAGGGGAATATCTATCTCGCCAAGGTGATCCGCGTCGAACCGTCGCTGCAGGCGGCGTTTGTCGATTACGGCGGCAACCGCCACGGCTTCCTCGCTTTCTCGGAAATCCACCCGGATTACTACCAGATCCCGCGCGAGGACCGCGAGGCGCTGCTCCGCGAGGAAGCGGAGCATGCCGCCGAGGAGGAGCGCCTGCGCGCCGCCGAGGACGCGCGTTACGAGAGCCGCGCCGCCCGCAAAGAGCGGCGCGACGAGGAGGACGAGGCTCACGACGACGAGCCGGACGATCGCTACGGCGACGAGGACGAGGATCGCGGCGAGGAGGGCGAGCCGTCCGACGACGACGCGCCGGCCCCGCCCGAATCCGCCGAGAGCGCGCCCGAGGAGAATGCCGCCGACGAGCTGCGCCGCAAGCGCCAGAATCTGCGCCGCCGCTACAAGATCCAGGACGTCGTCCGCCGCCGGCAGGTGCTGCTCGTCCAGGTCGTGAAGGAGGAACGCGGCAATAAAGGCGCCGCTCTCACCACCTATCTGAGCCTCGCCGGCCGCTACTGCGTGCTGATGCCGAATACCACGCACGGCGGCGGCATCAGCCGCAAGATCTCGAACGGCGCCGACCGGAAGCGTCTGAAGCAGATCATGGCCGATCTCAGCCTGCCCAATTCGATGAGCTGCATCGTCCGCACCGCGGGACTCTCGCGCACCAAAACTGAGATCAAGCGCGACTTCGATTATCTCGCCCGCCTCTGGGACGAAATCCGCGAGAAGACGCTGAAGAGCTCGGCGCCGGCGCTGATCTACGGCGACAGCGACCTCATCAAGCGCGCCATCCGCGACATCTACAACCGCGACATCGACGAAGTGATCGTCGAGGGCGAGGAAGGCTATCGCGCCGCGCGCAACTTCATGAAGCTGCTGATGCCGAGCCACGTCAAGCGCGTCACGCATTACGCCGACACCGTGCCGCTGTTCCAGCGCTACGGCGTCGAGGACCAGCTCTCGGCCATGTATCAGCCGGTCGTCCAGCTGAAGTCGGGCGGGTATCTCGTCATCAACCCGACCGAGGCCCTGGTCTCGATCGACATCAATTCCGGCCGCTCGACCCGCGAGCACAATATCGAGCAGACGGCCTTCGCGACCAACATCGAGGCGGCGCACGAGATCGCGCGCCAGCTGCGTCTGCGCGACATGGCCGGCCTCGTCGTCATCGACTTCATCGACATGGAGTCGAACGGCCACATCCGGAAGGTCGAGCGGGCGATGAAGGACGCGCTCAAGAACGACCGCGCCCGCATCCAGGTGGGCCGCATCTCCTCGTTCGGGCTGATGGAGATGAGCCGCCAGCGCCTGCGTACCGGCGTGCTCGAGGCCTCCACCCGGCCCTGCGCCCATTGCGACGGCACCGGGCTGATGCGCACCGCCGCCTCGTCCGGCCTCTCCGCTTTGCGCATGCTCGAGGAGGAAGCGGGCCGCGGTCGCGGCAGCCGCATCGTCCTTCGCGCCGGCCGCGAGGCGGCGGTCTACGTCCTCAACAAGAAGCGTCCCGAGCTCGGCGAGATCGAGAGCCGTTACGGCGTCCAGATCGAGGTCGCGATCGACGAGGGCTTCGAAGGCGCCCGGATGGTTGTCGAATCTTTCGGCCCGCCGCCCGCCGTCCGGGCCCGGCCGGCGCCGATCGTCGACGCCGAGCCGGTCGAGGACGAGGAGCCTTCCGACTTCGCGGAGGAGGCCGCGGAGGACGAGGAAGAGGATCGCGAGGAGGCACGGGACGAGCGCCCGCGCGGCCGCGAGCGGGAGCGGGAACGCCCGCGCGACGAGGGCGAGGATCGCGAGCGCAAGCGCCGCCGTCGTCGCGGCCGCCGGGGCGGCCGGCGCCGGCCCGAGGAGGGCGGCGAGGAAACGCGCGAACCGATGACCGAGGAAGTGACGGAAGCTCCGGCCGATGCGCAACCGCTCGACGCCCAACCCGACGACGCGGAGGCCGATGCCGCTCCTGAAAGCGTGCCGGCAGCGGAGGACAGGGCCAAGGGCCGCCGCAGGCCCCGCGCCCGCCGCAAGGAAGAGACCGCGGCGGAAGCCCCGGCTCCCGTCGTCGAGCCGGTTGCGCCGGAACCGGCCGCCGCCACCGAAGCGCCGGAGGAGGCGCCCGCCAAGCCGAAACGCAGCCGCCGCAAGAAGGCGGACGCCTCGAGCGAAGCGGCGGTCGGAGCGGCACCGGCCGCCGCGCCGACCCCCGCTGCCGCCAATGACGAGGGCGAGCGCGGCTCGGCCGAGACAGGCGAGGAGGACGAGGGCGGTCCGCCGCGCCGCGGCTGGTGGCAGCGGACGTTCGGCGCCTGACGCGCCGCGCCCGCCCCGCGCTCATCTGGCGTTCAGCCCCCGCACCGCAGAGGAGAGCCATGGCCGAAGCTCGTGTGAAACGCTGGGTCGGCTTCATCGCCCGCCTCTTCCTGGTCGTCGCCTTGAGCTTCGCCATCTCGGCGCGGCCGGCCATGGCCCAATCGATCCTGCGCGACGCGGAGACCGAGGCCCTGTTCCGCGACATGGCGCGACCGCTCGTCGAGGCGGCGGGCCTGCGGCCCCAGAATGTCGAGATCGTCCTCATCCAGGACCGCTCGATCAACGCTTTCGTCGCGACCGGCCAGGCGGTCTACATCCATTCGGGGCTGATCGCCGCGGCGGACAATGCCAACCAGGTCCAGGGCGTCGTCGCGCACGAGCTCGGCCACATCACCGGCGGCCATTCGATCCGCATCCAGGAGGGCGTCAAGGTGGCGACCGGCATCATGCTGCTCTCGCTCGTGCTCGGCGCCGCGGCGATGGCGGCCGGCGCGGGCGAGGCGGGCGCCGGCATCATGGCCGCCGGCCAGCAGGCCGCGATGGGGAAGTTCCTCGCCTTCAGCCGCACCCAGGAATCCTCGGCCGACCAGGCCGGCGCCAGCTTCCTCGCCAAGGCGGGCATAAGCGGCCGCGGCATGATCGGCTTCTTCAAGAAGCTCCAGAACCAGGAATTCCGCTACGCCATCCCGCAGGACGACGCTTATGCGCGCACCCACCCGCTGACCGGGGAGCGCATATCGGCGCTGGAGCAGACGCTGAAGGCCGCCCCGGGCTGGGACGCGAAGACCGACCCGCGGCTGGAGGCGCGCTTCCAGCGCGTCAAGGCGAAGCTTTCCGGCTATGTCGAGAATCCGAAGCGGACTCTGGCCAGTTTCCCCGAAAGCAACAAGACCGTCCCGGCGCGCTACGCCCGCGCTTATGCGTGGCACAAGAGCGCCTATCCGGACCGCGCCCTCGCCGAGACCGACGCCTTGCTCGCGGCCGAGCCCAACGATCCCTATTTCCTCGAACTGAAGGGCCAGATTCTGCTCGAATCCGGCCGGCCGATGGAGGCGCTGGAATCCCTCCGCCAGGCGGTCCGCTACGCGCCGGATCAGCCGCTCATCGCCTCCCTGCTGGGCCACGCCCTGATCGCGACCGAGAAGAAGGAGAATTTCGAGGAAGCGAAGCGAGTGCTGCGCGCGGCGATCGGCCGCGACAATTCCAATCCCTTCGCCTGGTACCAGCTCGGCATCGTCTACGACCGCGAAGGCGATCCCGGCCGCGCCGCTCTGGCGACGGCGGAGCGCTACAACCTCGAGGGCCAGCCCAAGCTCGCTCTCGCCCATGCGGAGCAGGCGCTGCGCTCGATCCCCAACGGCAGCTCGGACTGGCTGCGCGCCAAGGACATCGAGATGGTGTCGCGGACGGAGGTCGACAGGAACAGGAAAAAGGGGCGCAATGAGCGCCGGCCCTGACGGCGCGCGCGCCGCGGGGAGCTGGAAGCTGCCGCTGCTCGCTGGCCTCGTCGGCGCATTGATCGGAGGCGGGACCGTCGCCTTCACCGCGCGCCAGTCGGTCCGCGACTATCTCCTCGAAAATCCCGAGATCCTGCCCGAGGCGATGCAGAGGCTGGAGGATCGCGAGACCGCGGCGGTGATCCGCGCCAACCGCGCCGTCATCGAGACTCCCTTCGCCGGCGCCTGGGCCGGCGCCAAGGACGGCGACGTCGTGCTGGTCGAGTTCTTCGATTATGCCTGTGGCTTCTGCCGCAAGAGCAATCCCGACGTCGACCGCCTGCTCAAGGAGGATGCGAGACTGAAGGTGGTCTGGCGCGACTGGCCCGTGCTCGGGCCGGACAGCGAGAAAGCGGCCGCGGCCAGCCTGGCGGCGGCGAAGGCGGGGCGGTTCAAGCCCTTCCACGACCGCCTGTTCGCCGCCGGACGGCCGAGTCCCGACGCGGTGGCGGCGGCGCGCTCGGAAGCGCAGGTCGGCGGCGATGTGCCGCCGGCCGAGGTCGAGGCCGAGATCGGCCGCAATTTCGAGCTCGCCCGCGCGCTCCGCTCGAACGGCACGCCGCTCTTCGTCGTCGGCGACAAGGTGCTGCGCGGCGCCGTCGGCTATCAGGCGCTGAAGGACGCGGTCGGCGAGGCGCGGGCGCGGAGCCGCGCCTAGCTCTTGAACCCCTGGGCGACGACATACCATTCCGACGAGCCCTTGCGGCTCGCCGGCGGCTTGGCGTGCTTCACCGTGGCGAACCGGCGTTTGAGCTCCGCGACCAGATTGTGGTCCGCGCCCCCGGCCAGCACCTTGGCGACATAGGCGCCGCCCGGCCGCAGCACTTCGCCCGCAAATTCGAGCCCGGCCTCGACCAGCGCCATGGTGCGCAGATGGTCGGTCTGCGGGTGGCCGACCGTGTTGGCGGCCATGTCGGAAAGGACGAGATCGGCCGGCCCGCCGAGCGCTTCGCGGAGCCGCTCCGGGGCCTCGTCGGCGAGGAAGTCCATATGCAGGATCTCCGCGCCCTCGATCGGGTCGGTCGGGAGCAGATCGATGCCGACGATCCTTGCCGACGGCGCCTTCTGGCGGACGACCTGCGTCCAGCCGCCCGGCGCGATGCCGAGGTCGACGACGCGGTGGATCCCCTTGAGGAAACCGAAGCGCTCGTCGAGCTCGATCAGTTTGTAGGCGGCGCGGCTGCGATAGCCTTCGGCGCGGGCGCGCTTGACATAGGGGTCGTTGAGCTGCCGCTCGAGCCATTTGGTCGAGCCGACCTTGCGGCCCTTCGCGGTGCGGACCCGAGTATGGAGGCTGCCGCGGGTCACAAAGCGTGGCCGTCGCGGGCCATGAGCGAGCGCAATATGCCCTCGCGAATGCCGCGGTCGGCGACGCCCAGCGTCTTCGCCGGCCAGATGTCCATGATCGCCTCGAGGATCGCGCAGCCGGCGACGACGAGGTCGGCCCGCTCCGCCCCGATGCAGGGCAGCTGGGAGCGCTCCTCCAGGCTCATCTGCGACAGCATCGAATTGACCCGGCGCATGTCCTCGGCCGGCATCTTCAGCCCGTCGACCGCGCGGCGGTCGTAGCTCGGCAGAGCGAGGTGGACGCTGGCCAGCGTCGTCACCGTCCCGCTCGTGCCGAGCAGGCGGATATGGCCCTCGGCGGGCGGCAGCAGCTCGGAGAAGCGCCGGAAGGCGTGGCGGACGCGCTCCTTCATTCGGCCGTACGCGGCGAGCCGCTCCTGCGGCTCGGCGAAGTGGCGGCCCTCGCTCTCGGTCAGCGAGACCACGCCCCAGGGCGCGCTCCACCAGCATTTGATCTTGGGCGTGCCCTCCCCGTCCGTATCGATGAGGACGAGCTCCGTCGAGCCGCCGCCTATGTCGAAGATGAGGGCGGGGCCGTCGCCCGGCTCGAGCAGCCGGTGGCAGCCGAGCATGGCGAGGCGCGCCTCTTCTTCCGGCGCGATGATCTCGAGGCAGATGCCGGTCTCGCGGCGGACCCGCTCGACGAAGTGGCGTCCGTTAACGGCGCGGCGGCAGGCCTCAGTGGCGACCGAGCGGGCGAGCGAGACGTGGCGGCGCTTCAGCTTTTCGGAGCAGATGGCGAGGGCAGCGACGGCGCGGTCCATCGCCGCGTCGTTGATCCGCCCGCTCGTGGCCAAGCCCTCGCCGAGGCGGACGACGCGTGAGAAGGCGTCGATGACGACGAATCCGTCGGGCGCCGGGCGCGCGATCAGCAGCCGGCAATTGTTGGTGCCGAGGTCGAGCGCGCCGTAGGTGTGGCGGGCCGTCCGGTGCGGCCGTTCGCCCGGCGCCACGGCGGCGAGCGGTGCCGGTCCGGTTGCCGGCGGTAGCGGGGCCGTTGCAGCCTGCTGCGCCATCGCGAAATTCACTCGTTTTTCTCGTTCCGCCGGCGAGTGCCGACGGTGACTTGCCGCGAATGCTACAGAAACGGCGCCCGACCGGCAAGTGAGGGGCGCGGCGCCTTCCCGATATGGTGCTGCCGCCACAGGCGCGAAAAATCCGAAACAAGGTTAATTTTTCGCACTTTATCAACCTCTTCAAGGGATAAGCGGAGGGATGACCCGCGTCGACGCGCTTGCCCTCGACAAAATCTTCTCGCCGGTGGCGGGATGGGCGGAGCATCGGCTGGGGATCGGCCAGTGGCGCCTCGCCTTCGAATGCCTGAACGGCCACGTCGCTTTCTATCTCGGCGGCCTTGCCTTGACGGTCGGCGGCAAGGGCGCCGAGGACGGCATCTTCGCGCACCTCCTGACCTCGCTCGGCTGGCTGCTGATCATGGACTTCGTCCGCCGCCACGCGCAGCGCCAGGCCGCCTCGTCGATCGGCGGGCAGAGCGCCCGGCTCGGCGAATGGCATTTCCGGCTGATCCTGCTCCTGTCGCTGCCGCTGAGCTTCGCCGCGGTGAAGGGGCTGGCCAATTTCTGCTATTCGGTTTCGCTCATCCTCCTCGTCTGCCACCTCTATTTCAAAGCCTGCGACACGCCGCCCCCGCGCGGCCGCCGGCAGCTCGCCTACAGCCGCTCCTGACCCGTCCGGATTCGGTCCGGCTGCGGAACATCCGCGCCGGGCGTGCGTCTATGGTGTCGACCGCCCGAGACGCGGCGGAAGGTTTAAGGAGCAAAGCCATGGGTATCATCATCGCCCTCGTCATCGGCGGCATCATCGGCTGGCTCGCCAGCATCGTCATGCGGACCAACGCGCAGCAGGGCATTCTGCTCAACATCGTCGTCGGCATCGTCGGGTCGCTGCTCGGCAGCTTCCTGCTCGGCCGCTTCTTCGGCGCGGACGGCAACATCATGAACAACGCGCTCGACGGCGGGACGCTTCTCGCCGCGTTCGTCGGCGCGCTCATCCTGCTCGCCATCGTCAACCTCTTCCGCCGGGGCGCGGTGCGCTAAAGCGCTCCCACCCAGCGAAAGATACGGAAGGCCCGCGGCTCACCCCGCGGGCCTTTTCGCGTCCGAGGTATCAGAGGGCCTTTTCGTAGATGCGGTAGGTGCGGTTGCAGCGGCTCTCTATCGCCTCGGCGATCGAGATCATCGGGCCGTTATCGTCGAGCACCCAGCCGACCTCGGCGCGGCCGATGCCGTAATGGGTCGTGCCCGAATTGCGGATCCGGTCGATCATCATGAAGGCGAGCTGGCTGGCGAGGCGGCTGCCGTGGAGGCGCTTCACCACGCCCATGAGCGGCACGCGCCCGCCCTGCGGCCGCATCCGGCGCAGGCGCAGCAGCAGCTTCGCCCAGCCGAAAGGGAAGAGGCTGCCATCGAGGTCGCGGATGAACTCGTTGACGTCGGGCAGCGCCATCATGAAGGCGACCGGCTCGCCCTCGAGCTCGGCGACGAGGATAAGGTCCTCGAGGACGATCGGCTTCAGCTTCTTGCCGGCATAGGCGATCTCGCTCTCGGTCAGCGGAACATAGCCCCAATTTTGCGACCAGGCGTCGTTGAGGATGCCGAGCAGCAGGGCCGCCTCCTCGTCGAACTTCCTCTTGTCGACGCTTCGGATGCGGATCTTGGGGTTGCGCTCGCCCATCTCGACGATTCGGCGGATGAGCGGCGGAAAGGGGGTGCGGACGTCGAGGTCGTAGGTGAAGAGGTCCTTGACGCCCCGGTAGCCCGCCGCTTCCACCCACGATTCATATTCGGCCTTGTTGTGCCCCATCATCACCATCGGCGGATGGTCGTGGCCGCGCACCAGCAGGCCCGGCTCGTCCCAGATGGAGAGGCTGAACGGGCCCATCGAGCGGGTCATGTCGCGCCCGCGCAGCCAGCTCTCGGCGCGGTGGATGAGCTCGGCGGCAACCTCGGCGTCGGCGGCCTCGAACATGCCCCACTGGCCGATACCCTGGCCCATATGCTCCTGGACGAGCCGGTCGACCTGCGCCGATATGCGTCCCACCGGCCGCCCGTCGCGCTCGGCGAGGAAGAGCCGCGCCTCGGCATGCTCGAACCAGGGATTGGTGCGCGGATCGATGAGGCCGTGCACCTCGGTCTTGAGCGGTGGCACCCAATTGGGATCCTCGCGGTTGAGCGCGTAAGCGAGGTCGACGAACGCCTTGCGGTCGGCCGCCTCCTCGACGGCGCGGATTTCGATTCCCGAGGCGGCAGGGGCGGGGGCTGTGCTCATGCGGAGAGCCTAGCGAGAGGCGCCCGGCCTGTCACGACGGCGGCGGGCCTCAAAAGCGCCGCATTGCCAATGCAGGCCCGGGACCCGATATGGGAAATGGAACGCGGCGCCGCGGCCGCGCTTCGCGAGCAGGAAATTCGAGGACGGATCAGGACATGAAACGCGCCCAGGCCCTTCGCCCGAGCTTCTGGCGCCGCGAGCACCATCTCGACAAGATGAGCTTTCGCGAGCTGGTGGTCGCCTATTTCCAATATCCGGCCATCCTCGCTTACCTCGCGCTGTCGGTCGCGGCGATCCTCGTCTTCGCCCGGCGCCCGGCGCCGCTCGCGCCGACCCTGATTGCCATCGGCGTCGCCAGCTTCATCTATCCGCTCGTCTGGTATTTGCTCCACCGCTGGGTCCTGCACAGCCGCTGGATGTTCAAGGTGCCGTTCCTCGCCTCGACCTGGAAGCGGATCCACTACGACCATCACCAGGATCCCAACCATCTCGAGGTGCTGTTCGGCGCGCTCCACACGACGCTTCCGACCATTGCGATCGCGACTCTTCCGATCGGCTGGGGCATCGGCCGCTTCTGGGGCCCGGAATTCGCCCTTGGCGGCGCGATGGCGGCCTTCGCGACGGGTCTCGTCACCACCTGCTTCTACGAGTTCGTCCACTGCATCCAGCACCTCGCCTACAAGCCCAAGAACCGGAAGCTCGCAGACATGAAGCGCCGCCACATGGCGCACCATTTCCACGACGAGAACGGCAATTACGGCATCACCAGCTTCTTCTGGGACCGACTGTTCAGGACCTATTACGACCGCCCCGAGCGGCCCGAAAAGAGCGCGACCGTCTTCAACCTCGGCTACACGCCCGAGGTGGCCGAGAAATATCCCCACGTCGCGCGGCTCAGCGGCGGAGTCGCCACCGGCCACCCGCGCGAGCGCATCCGCGGCTGAGGCCGGCCCTTCGCGGCGGCCGGACCGCCGACGAAGGGTTGGGCCAGCGGGATCCGGGGGGGAACAATGCCCATTCTTGCGGGGGTTACCGGCAAATGAGTTCCGCTGGCCCGTTTCCCGGCTAGCCGCGGCGGCGGCGTCCGTCATTCCCGTATTGCCCCGTGAGCGGGCCTCGCGAGCCCGCAGGCGGGCACGCCCGCTCGGGGGAGGCGCGAAGGAATCGATGTCGGAGGCGGAACGATTTCTACGCCGGCGCCGTTCAGGGTCAGGCGCGCGACATCCCGCCGCCGCGTGAAGGAGAGTTGCAGATGCTTTGGACCCTCGCCGTCATCCTGTTCATCCTCTGGGCGCTCGGATTCTTCGCCTTCCACGTCGGCGGCGGCCTGATCCACGCCTTGCTGGTGATCGCCGTCATCGTCATCATCTGGAACCTCGTCACCGGCCGTCGCGCGGTCTAGCGCCCCGGCTCCAGACTGCCCCCGAAGCCGGGCCCGGCGGGCGCCACCCTCGCCGGGCCCCGCCGCGCGCCTGCAACGAGCCAGTGACAGTCGGAGACAGTGACAGGTACGTGCCTGTCACGTACCTGTCACCGACGCGAGGCGGAGGCGGGGTCGCTGGTCCAGCCGTCGAGCGAGCCTCCGCCGATTCAGAGATCCCCTCGCCCTCCGGGGAGAGGGTAGGGTGAGGGGAGAGCGCAGC
>DATAIU010000060.1:0-21806 GCA_036262495.1 Allosphingosinicella sp. | reverse complement strand
TCAACGCTCTCCAAAAGCGCCCTCAACGACAGCGCTGCTGACCACATGGGGGAGAGCGGGTTTTTCCTGTACGAGTGCAGCACTGAGGGGATCGAGGTTCTTGCGAAGGTAACTTCGTTCGAAGCGGCGCTGCGCTTGCTGGATTTGCTTGACGCCGGAATGAAACGGGCTGTCCGGATAGCGGAGCGCACACAGGCCCGAGCAGCCCGCAGGCTTGCCGCATAATCACTGACCCTCGATGGCTTTGGGTTGATACAGACTCCCGATTTGCTTCGCTTTCTCGGGGCCACCCAAAAGGTGAGCTTTTGTGAGAATATAGCGGGGGAACCGCGTAACGAGGTATTCGTGTCGGAACCAGCGCCGAAACTCGGCTAACGCCTCGTCCGGATATGCCCAAGGCTCCTGAGGGTTGCTCGCCGCTTGTGGATAGTATGACGGGTAATTGTGCTTGTACTTTATTCGTACGCCGTAAGTCTGATCAAAGCCATTCTTGGTCCAGTGGTCGCCCCAACACTTTCCGACGCTAATGTCAGGGATAGTCTTATCATTCACCGCAAGGTCTGCGTTGATCAAGTCAACGATCATACCGCTCACTTCGTTGAATATGATGAAATAGCCTTCCGGCGCTCCGCCTTGAAGGAGTGAAATGCGGTCATGATGGTATTTCCACCTATCGGGCGGCGTGTAACCAAGCGCCTTGTAAACGAACTCCTGAAAGCCAAATCTCGCAAAATTTCGATAGTTCTCTATAGCCTTCGGGTTGGTTCTTTGCGCCTCAAATGCAAAATATTCGAGGAACGCCATGCAGACTATATCCGGGTATGAATAGTACGGCGAACCGTTACGAATGATCTCTATGTAAAGGTGCGGCTCGGAATAGCCGTTCTTACTGAGGTAGTCGTGGAAGAATGCGATCCGGCTTCGGGGCGAAAACGTCCCGCTCGCCATCGCTGCTTCCCATTCCTGGGTAACCTCAAAAACCGTGGAGCGCGCAACTCCGGCAACCTCTGCGAGACCCGTTTGCGTCAGGTACGGAATGCCGTTCTGCAGCACCCCCATCTCGACGCCGCCGATGGTCCTTTCCACCTCGATCCCGAGGTCGAGAGGCAACTGGAGGGATGCCGGAGTTTGGGGGGAAACGGCCGGTAACTTGTTGTTATTGCTGCCAAAAGGGGGTGCCGGAGTTACCATCGCCTTCGCGACCTCATCGAAGCCGGCCGCTATCGGATCAATGATCTTCTTGTCGTCAGCCATTGGTCAGGGCCTTGTAGGTGAGGCGCTTGCCGAGCATCCGCGTGGCGGTCATTTCGATAAACCGCATGGTGCCGGACTGGGCCGTGTTGTGGCGGAACGCAAACTCGTTGACGTAGCGGTGCAAGTGCTTTGGGCTCATGTAGTGGTAAATGCCATAGTGTCCGCGCTTTAGCAGCGCCCAAAAGCTTTCGATGCCGTTGGTATGCGCCTTGTCCCGGACGTACTCGCCGACCGAGTGATTGACGCGGATATGATGATAGCCAGCGGCCTCTAGCCCAACGTAGCTAGCGTGCTGATCAGTAACTACAGTAGCGCCGAGAGGTGCGTTGTTCCGCACGAACGATTGCAGGGTCCCGGCCTTCGTGTTGGCGATGGGGATAGCCTTGACGGTCCGAGTCTCGCCACGGATGCCGATTACCGCGACCTTGCCAATGGTCCCGCGGCCGGCGTGCAGTTTCTTGCGAGCGTGCTTGTTGGTCTCTTTGCCACCGAAATAGGTTTCATCCACCTGGACGTGCTCGCCCATGCCGGCTCCGGGACCGCCTAGCCAAGTTTCACGGATGCGTTGGGCGAGAAACCAAGCCGACTTCTGCGTAATACCTAGCTCGCGGGCCATTTGCGTCGAGGGGATGCCCTTCCGCGCGGTCGTCATCATGTAGATCGCCATGAGCCATTTCTGCAGCGGGAGGCGGCTTTCCGCGAGGACGGTGCCAGTGCGGACGCTGAAATGCTGGCGGCAATCCCGGCAGCGGTAAGGCATCGGCTTGTGGTTCTTGACCTCTGCCACGGAAAGGCTGCCACAGTGCGGGCAGGCGACTTCACCATCCCAGCGATTGCGCTCGAAGTAGATCCGAGCCGCTTCCTCATTCGGGAAGCGCTCGAAGAACTGGTAGAGGCTGACGGTTTCGGGCTGGATGCTCATAAGACCTAACTAGCCAGCCATTCTTGGCTAGTCAAGCGTTTTATGGCTAGCTAGGTATATAGGTCCCCTTTTTTTGGCCTGCCGGTCAGGCCGGCGCTTCCGGGGGTGCCTCGCGGGCACGCTGCCTTTCGGTGAACCAGATGGCGACCAGCGAGAGCTCGTAGAGGGCCCAGAGGGGCACGGCGAGAAGCAGCTGCGAGACGACGTCGGGGGGGGTAAGCACCGCCGCGACGGCGAAGGCCCCGACGATCGCGTAGCGGCGGCCGCGCTTGAGCTGATCGCGGGTGACGAGGCCGGCGCGCTCGAGCAGCATGAGCAGCACCGGCAGCAGGAAGGCGACTCCGAAGCCGAAGATGAAGCGCGTCACGAAATCGAGATAATTGCCGATGCCGGGAAGGGCGGTCAGAGTCACCCCGCCGACATCGCCCTGATAGCTGAGCAGGAAACGCAGCGCGAGCGGCACGGCAACGTAATAAGCCATGGCCCCGCCGCCGAGGAACAGGACCGGCGTCAGCAGCAGGAAGGGGAAAAAGGCCTTCTTCTCCCGGGCATAGAGGCCGGGCGCGACGAAGCGCCAGATCTGGTTCCCGATGACGGGAAAGGCGATCATCAGCGCCGCGAAGAAGGCGACTTTCACATCGACGAAGAAGGCCTCGAAGATGTTGGTGTAGACGAGCCCCTGCTTCGACTGGAGCAGCGGCTGGGCGAGGAAAGCGAAGATCGGCCGCGCGAAATAGAGGCAGATTGCGAAAGCGAGGCCGATCGCGGCGACGCACCAAAGCAAGCGGCGGCGAAGCTCGATCAGGTGATCGAGCAAAGGCGCCTTGGTCTCGTCGATGTCGCTCACGCGCCGCGCTCCCCGGCTTCCGGCGACGGCGCGGGCGGAGCCTCGGCTTCCGGATTCCCGGGCGGCGGAGGCTCGCCGGGGACATCGAGGGCGGAGGGATCGGCGAGCGGCTCGGCGAACGGATGCTCGCGCAGGATCCGCTCATTCTCCTCGCGCCATTTCTTCTCCATCTCCTCGAGCTCGGCCTCGCGCATCATCGTCTCGAAGCCCGAGCGGAAGTGGCGCGCCATGCCGCGCGCGCGGCCGACCCAGTGGCCGACGACGCGCATCGCCTTGGGGAGGTCCTTCGGGCCGATCACCAGGAGCGCGATCAGGGCGACGACGAGGAGCTCCGACGAATCGACTCCGAACATGGCGGCTGCCTCTCCCCGCGGGCGGCGGGCTCAGACCTCGCGGCGGTCGTCGGCGACGGGGGACGGCGAGGCGGCGGGCGGCGGCGCCTCGACCGTGCGATCGTCGGTGATGCGGCGCGGCGGCGCCGGCGGGGCGGGCGGCGCGTCGTCCTCGGCCATGCCCTTCTTGAAGCTCTTCAGGCCCTTGGCGACGTCGCCCATCATGTCGGAGAAGCGGCCCTTGCCGAAGAGCAAAAGGATGACGATGCCGACGATCAGCCAGTGCCAGATGCTCAACCCACCCATGACGCGTCTCCGATGAACCTGTCGGGGATACCTAGTCGCCCTCAGGCTCACTTTCCAGCACTAGCTGTTCCAGCGCGGCGTCGATCGGATCGAGAAGCCCCGCCGCCTTGAGGTCGTCTATGCCGGGCAGGTCGCGGCGGCTGTCGAGGCCGAAATGGGCGAGGAAGGCCGTCGTCGTCGCGTAGATGAGCGGCCGGCCGGGCGCTTCGCGGCGGCCGGCCGGTCGCACCCAGCCCGCCTCCATGAGCACGTCGAGCGTGCCCTTCGAGATCTGGACGCCGCGTATCGCCTCGATCTCGGCGCGACTGACCGGCTCGTGATAGGCGATGATCGCGAGGGTCTCGACCGCGGCGCGGCTGAGCCGGCGCGTCTCGTCCCGCTCGCGGCGGAGCAGGTAGGCGAGGTCCGGGGCGGTCTGGAAATGCCAGAGCTTGCCGCGCTCGACCAGCTCGATGCCGCGTCCGTCATAATGGCGAGCGAGCTCCAGGAGGGCCGCCTTTACGTCCACGTCGCCGACATGGGCGGCGATGTCCTCCGCGCTGAGCGGCTCCTCGGCGGCGAAGAGCACCGCTTCCACCGCGCGCAGGCCTTCGTCCATGCCGATCATGGCGGCGTCACGCCGCGCGCACGTAGAGGGGCTCGAAAGGCCCCTTCTGATCGATATGGACGCGGCCGGTGCGGGCGAGCTCGAGCGCTGCGACGAAGCTCGAAGCCAGCGCGGACCTGCGGAACTCGCCGTCCTCCGTGTCGGGCAGGAAATCCTCGAGCCGTGTCCATTCGAGGCGCGTGCCGATCATCCGCTCGACCCGGAGCAGCGCCTCCTCGAGCGTCATCACCGGCCGCCGCCCGACGATGTGGATGACGGGCTCGGTGCGGGCGCGCACCGAGCCGTAGGCGCTGATCAGGTCGTAGAGATCGGCCTGCCAGAGCGATTTGCGGACCACTCGCAGGCCCTCCGGGCATCCGCGGAGGAAAACGTCGCGGCCGAGCCGGTCGCGGGCGAGGAGCCGTGCGCCGGCTTCCCGCATCGCCGAGAGCCGCTGGAGGCGAAGCTGCAAGCGCATCGCGAGCTCTTCGGGGCTCGGATCCTGGCCCGCTTCCTTGGGCAGGAGCAGGCAGGATTTGAGGTAGGCGAGCCAGGCGGCCATGACGAGATAGTCCGCTGCTATCTCGAGCTTCAGCTTCTTCGCGTCGGCGATGAAGGCGAGATATTGCTCGACCAGGGCGAGGATCGAGATCGTCGCAAGATCGACCCTCTGCGAGCGCGCGAGAGTGAGAAGGAGGTCGAGCGGCCCTTCCCAACCATCGAGGTCGAGCGTCAGCCGGTCCGCCTCCCGCGGCGGCGGCCCAACGTCGAAATCGTCGAACGGTTCTTCAGCGTCCATCCACGGAACCTAAATCGTGCGTTGCGGGATGCGAAGCGCAATTCGCCACGTTGCCCACAGCTTTTTGGCGCGGGCGACGGAGGCTAGGCCGCCTCTCGCGCCGCGGCGAGGACCGGGCCCATGACCGCCGGCAGCAGGCTCCGGTAGATGGCGGCCATCTGCGCCGCCGCGGCGTCCGGGGCGTAGCGCAGCGCCCGCTCGCGCGCCGCGCGCCCGAGCACGGCGCGCTCGAAATCGTCGGCGACGAGATTGGCGATGGCGCGCGTGAAGCCCGGCTCGTCGTCGGGTTCGACGAAGATGGCGACGTCGTCCCACAACTCGCGAAAGGCCGGGATGTCGGAAAGAATGAGCGGGCAGCCCGCCGCGGCCGCTTCGAGGACGGACAGACCGAACGGCTCGTAGAGGGCGGTCGACACGAAGACCGGGCGCGCGGCGAGCCAGCCGCGCAGCTCCTCTTCGGCAAGCGAGCCCAGGCATTCGATATTGTCGAAGAGCACCTCGCGGCCGCCCGGGCGCGCGACCGGACCGGCCGCCTTGACCGGAACGCCGAGCTCCGCGGCGGCGGCGTCGAGCATCTGCAGGTTCTTGCCGGGATCCCAGAGGCGGCCCGCCGTGAAGACGAAGTCGCGGGGAAATTCGCGCGCCGGCGCGACAGGCCTGCGGCCGTAATGGACCGCGCGCGGCGTCGCGGAGAGGGCGTAGCGCCGCTGCACCGACGCGGCGAACGCCGTCGTCGGCGCCACGACGATGTCGGCCGAGTGCAGGCCCGCGCGGACCTGGTCGGCCCGCCAGGCGAGGTCGGCCGGAAGCTCGCCGCCGTGAACCGCCTCCCACCAGGTCGCCACGCAGCCGTGCTGAGCGGCGACGACCGGGAGGCCGAAATCGGCGAGCGCCGCCAGCGCCGGGCTGTTCAGGTGAAGGATATCGGCTTCGACCTCGTCGGCCAGACCCGCGAGCGCTTCGGCGAGAGGGGCGAGCGACGCCGCGGCCGAGGCCCCCGTTCCGGCGGCGAGCCCTGTCTCGACCAGCGTGAGCCCGGGCACGCGCGCGGCGTCTGCCCGCTGCAGGGGGGTCGGCGCAGACCCCATCACGGCGAGGAAGGTTTCATGGCCGAGGCGGGACAGGCCAAGGGCGAGATCGAGCGTGTAAGGCCAGAACCGGCCCCCCGCCTCAGCGTCCATGAGAATGCGCAGGTTGCGCCTCATGCCGCGTTCCGTATGCGGGATATCGACAGCCTGGCCCCCATCCTGACACAGTCCAGGAGGCCGATCCGGCGCCCTGCCCGCTGATTTTCTGAACACGGCATCGCCGCCTTTGTTCCCTCGCGGCGGGGCTCGGGCCCCGCCTTATTTGCGGCGGGACGAAAATAGCCGTATCAGAAGGCCCGGCCGCAGCGGCCGATGCGGGAAGGGCCGGGATTATCGCCGGCTTCGCATAAGGTCCTGCGCGGTCATGCAACCGTCCAAGCCGGAGTATCCAGCCATTATCGTCCTTGAACCATGGGGTTAATTCGCAGGATCGCCATGCCGAAGCTTGCGCAAAGCCGCGCGGCGGGGCACATGCCCGCGATGCGTCTCAACCCCCGCGCCTCCACCCTCAAACAGGCGGCATTCGACTGATGAGCCTTCATGATCCCAAGGCGATCAACGTCGCCGTCGTCGGCGTCGGCAATTGCGCCAGCTCGCTCGTCCAGGGCCTAGCTTACTACCAGAATGGCGGGGCGAACGACCAGATCGGCCTGATGCACTGGGACATGGCCGGCTATCGCCCGAAGGACATACGCATCGTCGCGGCGTGGGATATCGACCGCCGCAAGGTCGGCAGCGATGTCGGCAAGGCGATCTTCGAGAAGCCCAATTGCACGGCGATCTTCTGCGACCATGTGCCGGAGAGCGGCGTCACCGTGGAGATGGGGCGCATTCTCGACGGCTATTCCGAACATATGGCCGAGTGGCCGGACGAGCGCACCTTCCTTCCCGCCGACCTGCCCCAGCCCGGGAAAGCCGATGTCGTGCACCGCCTGCGCGAGACGGAGACGGACGTCCTCCTGAACTACCTCCCCGTCGGCAGCCAGGAAGCGACCGAATTCTACGCCGAATGCGCGCTCGAAGCGGGCGTCGCCTTCGTCAACAACATTCCGGTTTTCATCGCCTCCGACGCCGCCTGGGCCGAGCGCTTCCGGGCGGCGGGCGTCCCGATCATCGGCGACGACATCAAGGCGCAGCTCGGCGCGACGATCGTCCACCGCGTCCTCACCGACCTGTTCAAGAAGCGCGGCGTGAAGCTCGAGCGGACCTACCAGCTCAATACCGGCGGCAATACCGACTTCCTCAACATGTCGAACCGCAAGCGCCTCGCTTCGAAGAAGATATCGAAGACCGAGGCGGTGCAGTCGGTCGCCCAGCACCGGCTGGAGGATGAGAACATCCATGTCGGCCCGTCCGACTATGTGGCGTGGCAGAACGACAACAAGGTCTGCTTCCTCCGGATGGAAGGCTCGATGTTCGGAGGCGTTCCCATGAACCTCGAGCTCCGCCTCTCGGTGGAGGACAGCCCGAACAGCGCCGGAGTCGCGATCGACATGATCCGTTGCGCCAAGATCGCCAGCGACCGCGGCCTTGCCGGCCCGATCCACCCCGCGGCGGCCTATTTCTGCAAGCACCCGCCGGTTCAGACGACGGACGACGAAGCCTATGAGGCGCTCGAGGCCTTCATCCGCGGCTGAGGTCCTTCGATACGGGCCTTCGCCAAGCTCAGTCGCTACTCAGGATGAGCGGGTCGGGTTTGCGATGCCGCTCATCCTGAGTAGCCGTTGAGGCTGCCGAAACGGCGTATCGAAGGAGCTCAGCCGGCGCCGCCGTAGCGGCCGTCGAGATAGACGAGAGGCTCGACATCGTCGCGGACGACGACGTCCTCCACCTGCCCGATGAAGATGGAGTGGGTGCCGAACGGGTGATGGTGGATGCGGCGGCACAGGATCGCCGCCTGGGCGTCGACCAGCCGCGGCGGCCGCTGGCAATCGACATGCCAGCCGGCGGCGAAGCGAAGCGCCTGCTGCTGGCGGTCGGCGAACATCTGCGCGATCGGCTCCTGGCTGCGATGGAGGACGTTGACGCAGAAATGGGTGACGTCCTCGAGGGGGCTGTGCAGCGCGGCGGCGCGGTTGATGCAGATGAGCAGGCTCGGGGGGTCGAGCGAGATGGAAGACATTGCGGTAGCCGTGACGCCCATCGGCTCGCCCCGCACGCAAACGGTGATGACGTTCACGGTGGAGGCGACGCGGCGCATCGCCTGGCGGAACGAGTCGGTGACAAGATCGGTGCTCATCGCCCCGCCAGATGCGCGCGGCGCGCCGCCGTGGCAACCGCGGTTTCGCACGGCACCCCGCGCGGCTAGAGCCGCGCCATGGAGACGTTCGACGTCGCGATCGTAGGGGCGGGCCACGCCGGGGCGCAGGCGGCGATCCAGCTCGGCCAGCTCGGCTTTGCGGGGTCGATCGGCCTGATAGGAGCCGAGCCGGAGCTGCCTTACGAGCGCCCGCCGCTCTCGAAGGAATATCTCGCCGGGCAAAAAGCCTTCGAGCGGATGCTGATCCGACCACACACTTTCTGGGCCGAGCGCGGCGTCTCGCTGGTCCCAGGGAGCCGCGTCGCGAGCGTCGAAGCCGGCGCCAAGCGCATCGAGACCGACGCGGGCAGGCGCTTCGGCTACGGATCGCTCATCTGGGCCGCCGGCGGCACCCCGCGCCGGCTGGCCTGCGAGGGCTGCGACCTCCCCGGCGTTCACGCGATCCGGACTCGGGCCGATGTCGACGCTATCCGTGCCGAGTTGGGCGCGGCCCGCCGGATTGCGGTCGTGGGTGGAGGCTATGTGGGACTGGAGGCCGCCGCCGTCATGCGCGGACTCGGCAAGGAGGTCGTCCTGATCGAAGCGCTCGGCCGCCTGCTCGCGCGCGTCGCCGGGCCCGAAATATCGAATTTCTATGCCCGGGAGCATCGCCGCCGCGGAGTGGAGGTGCGGCTCGGCGCGAGCGTGACCGCCGTCCTGGAGCGGGTCGGTCGCGCATCGGGGCTCCGCCTGGCGGACGGCAGCATGATCGAGGCCGACATGGTGATCGTCGGCATCGGCATAGACGCGGCGGTAGGGCCGCTGCTCGCGGCCGGCGCGGAGGGTGCAAACGGAGTCGACGTCGATGCCGGCTGCCGCACCGGCCTCCCCGACGTCTACGCGCTCGGCGATTGCGCGGCGCAGGAGAATCGCTTTGCCGGTGGGCTCCGCCTTCGACTTGAATCGGTCCAGAACGCCCACGACACCGCCGCCGCCGCCGCCCGATCGGTCATGGGCCTCCCGGCAGCCGAACCGACGCCGCCCTGGTTCTGGTCGAATCAATACGACCTGCGCCTTCAGACCGTGGGGCTGTCGGTCGGCCACGACGCCACGATCGTCCGCGGCCGGCCGGAGGAGGGCAGCTTCTCGGTCGTCTACCTGCTCGGCGGCCGAGTCATCGCGCTCGACTGCGTCAACGCGACGAGAGACTATGCACAGGGGCGCCGGCTCGTGCTCGAAGGGAGGCGTCCGGACCTCTCGATGCTCGCCGATACGGCGGTGCCGCTGAAGGAATTAGCGGGCTGAATAGCCGGCGAGGATCTCGCACACCCAGCGGGCGGCGGTCAGCGCCGTGATTTCGCCGACGTCGAGGCTCGGGTCGAACTCGGTCAGGTCGACGAGGCGCACCTTGGGTTCGGCCGCCAACCGGCGGGCCGCGGCGAAGAACATGTTCACCGGCATTCCCCCCGGCCGCGCGCCTGGGGCACCGGGACATTGGGAGCGGTCGATGACGTCGATATCGAAATCCACGACGATCGCCTCGGCCCGGATGAAGCGGGAGAGGACGTCGTTGAGGACCGCCAGGATGCCGCGCGAACGACAATCCGCCATCGTGTAGGTCCCGATCCCGGCCGCGCGGGCGTCGGCGTGCATCCACGCGGTATTGGCGAAGGGCGCGAGCCCGATTTGGCAGATGTTCCAGCCCGGCATTCCGTCCTCGAGCAGGCAGCGGATCGGATTGCCGTTGCGGGGCCCCTCATCGGTGTCGCGCAGGTCGAAATGGGCGTCGAGGGTGATCAGCCCGACCTTTTGCAGCGGCAGGCCGAGGGCGTGGACCGCGGGCCGCGTGACGGCGTTGTTGCCACCCAGGAGCAGGGTCAGGCCGTGCGACTTCGCCGCGGCGGCGGCGGCCGCCCGGATCGGCTCGAACCCCTCCGCCGGCATGACGCCCTGGACGGGCAGGTCGCCGAGATCCGCAAGCGCGACCTTGATCTCCTCGCCAGTCTCGACGTCGTAGCTGCTGAAGCGCTTCATCGCCCGCCGCACCGCCTCGGGCGCGAGGTCGCAGCGACTCGGCGTCACCGAGCCCGCCTCCATCGGCGCCCCGAGGATCGCGACCTCCCCTTCTTCCGCGACGAGATCGGCGACCGACTTCCAGCTCATGGCTTTGCTCTATAGCGGCGGCCCGCCTAGAAGCGAGCCATGTGGGACCGGCTCCTCACCGACTGCCATGTCGCGACGTTCGACGCCGCTGCGGGCGCCCCGTTCGGAGCGATCGAGGACGCGGCGATCGGCATCCACGAGGGGCGCATCGTCCGCGTGGGGCGCCGGATCGACCTCGCCGGCTACCGCGCCGAGCGCGTCGAGCCGCTCGGCGGAGCGTGGGTCACGCCGGGCCTGATCGACTGCCACACGCACCTCGTCTTCGGGAGCAACAGGGCCGGCGAGTTCGAGCAGCGCCTGAACGGCGCGAGCTACGAGGAGATCGCTCGGGGCGGCGGAGGCATCCTCTCGACCGTCAAGGCGACCCGTCTCGCCAGCCTCGACGAGCTTGTCGAGCAGGCCCGGCCTCGCCTGTGGGCCCTGATGCACGGCGGCGTGACGACGGCTGAGATCAAGTCGGGCTACGGGCTCGACCTCGAGAGCGAAATCAAGATGCTCGGCGTGGCCAGCGCCCTTGGCGCGAGCGAGGCGGTGCGCGTCGTGCCGACCCTGCTCGCCCTCCACGCTTTACCGCCCGAACATCGCGACAGCCGCGACGCCTTCGTGCGGATGGTGGTGGACGAAATGATCCCCGCCGTGGCCGAACAGGGCCTGGCCACGGCGGTCGACGCTTTCTGCGAGGGCATCGGCTTCACGCCGGACGAGGTGCGCAGCCTGTTCGAGGCCGCCGAGGAGCACGGCCTTCGCGTCAAGCTCCACGCCGAGCAGCTCAGCAATCGTTCGGGCGCCGCGCTAGCGGCCGAGTTCGGCGCGCTCTCCGCCGACCATCTCGAGCATGCCAACGAAGCGGGCGTCGCGGCGATGGCGCGAGCAGGGATGGTCGCGGTCCTGCTTCCGGGCGCCTTCTACGCGCTGCGGGAGACGCGGAAGCCCCCGATCGACCTCCTGCGCCGCCACGGCGTGCCGATGGCGGTCGCCACCGACTGCAATCCCGGAACTTCGCCGACGCTCTCGCCGACGCTTATGCTGAGCATGGCCTGCACGCTGTTCGGCCTCACGCCCGAGGAAGCGCTCGCCGGCATGACCGTCAACGCGGCGAAGGCGCTCGGCCTGGAGGACGATGTAGGCACGGTGAGCGCCGGAAAGGCGGCGGACCTATGCGTGTGGCGGGTGAGCCGGCCGGCCGAGCTCTGCTACTGGATCGGCCTGCCCGGGCCGGAGCGGCGGATCGTCGCGGGAGTGGATTCGTGAGCCACCGTCATTGCGAGCGTAGCGAAGCAATCCATCGGGCCGAGCAGCGCGGAAACTGGATTGCTTCGTCGCTTTGCTCCTCGCAATGACGAGACCATGCTGAGCCGCCGAGACAATAGCCGGTCGATCCATGCGCGCATCGGCCCGGAGCTTGTCGCCAAGAGCTGGACGACCGAGGCGGCGGTGCGGATGCTCCAGAACAATCTCGATCCGCGGGTCGCCGAGGCGCCCGAGGAGCTGGTCGTCTATGGCGGCATCGGCCGCGCGGCACGCGACTGGGCGAGCTTCGACAAGATCGTCGAGACGCTCGAACGGCTCGAGGGCGACGAGACCCTGCTCGTCCAGTCGGGCAAGCCCGTCGGGGTCTTCCGCACCCATGCCGACGCCCCGCGCGTGCTCATCGCCAATTCGAACCTGGTGCCGAAATGGGCGACGTGGGAGCATTTCCACGAACTCGATCGCAAGGGGCTGATGATGTACGGCCAGATGACGGCCGGATCGTGGATCTACATCGGCACGCAGGGCATCGTCCAAGGGACGTTCGAGACCTTCGCCGAGATGGGCCGCCAGCATTATGGCGGCGATCTGAAGGGACGCTGGATCCTCACCGCGGGCCTTGGCGGCATGGGCGGCGCCCAGCCGCTCGCGGCGGTGATGGCCGGCGCCCATTGCCTCGCCATCGAATGCCAGGAGAGCCGGATCGAGAAGAGGCTCGAGACCCGCTACCTTGATCGCCGCGCATCCAGCCTCGATGAGGCCTTGGAAATCTTGCGAACCGCTGAGACGCCGACCTCCGTCGGCCTGCTCGGCAACGCGGCCGAAATCCTCCCCGAGATGGTGGCGCGCGGCATCCGTCCGGACGCCGTGACCGACCAGACCTCGGCCCACGACCCGGTCAACGGCTACCTGCCGATCGGCTGGAGCGTCGAAAAATGGATGGATATGCGCGAGCGCGACCCGGCGGCGGTGGAGAAAGCCGCAAGAGAATCCATGGCCGTGCATGTCGAGGCGATGCTCGCCTTCCGGGGACAAGGCATCCCGACCTTCGACTATGGCAACAACATCCGCCAAGTCGCGAAGGACGAAGGCGTGACGCACGCGTTCGATTTCCCGGGTTTCGTCCCGGCCTATGTCCGGCCGCTCTTCTGCCGCGGCATCGGCCCGTTCCGCTGGGTGGCCCTGTCCGGCGATCCCGAGGACATCTACCGCACCGACGCCAAGGTGAAGGAACTGATTCCCGACGATGCGCACCTTCATCGCTGGCTCGACATGGCGCGCGAGCGGATCGCCTTCCAAGGGCTGCCCGCCAGGATCTGCTGGGTCGGGCTCGGCCAGCGCCACCGGCTCGGCATGGCATTCAACCAGATGGTCGCCTCGGGCGACTTGAAGGCCCCGATCGTGATTGGCCGCGACCATCTCGATTCGGGCTCCGTCGCGAGCCCGAACCGCGAGACCGAGGCGATGCGCGACGGATCGGACGCGGTCTCCGACTGGCCCCTGCTCAATGCGCTCCTCAACACCGCCTCGGGCGCGACCTGGGTTTCGCTCCACCATGGCGGCGGGGTCGGCATGGGCTATTCGCAACACGCCGGCATGGTGATCGTCGCCGACGGCACGCCTGAGGCGGCGAGGCGGCTGGAACGCGTGCTCTGGAACGACCCCGGCACCGGCGTCATGCGCCACGCCGACGCCGGCTATGAGGAAGCGCTGGAATGCGCCCGCGAGCAGGGCCTCGACCTGCCGATGGTGGGGCTGTGAGCGTCCCCGTCATGCCAGCGAAAGCTGGCATCCCAGGGGGTGAAAGGCTCCCGTGTTCTTCACCCCCCGGGGCCCCAGCCTTCGCCGGGGCGACGGGCTCATGATCGTCCTCCGACCCGGTTCCGTCACCCTTGCGGAGCTTCGCGCCGTCTGGGCGGGCGCCCCGGTGGAGCTCGCCGCCGACGCCTGGGGCGCCATCGACGCCGCGGCGGCCTGCGTCGCATCGATCCTGGAGAGCGGCCGGACCGTCTACGGTCTCAACACGGGCTTCGGCCTGCTCGCGCAGACGCGAATCCCCGGGGACAGGCTGGCCGAGCTGCAGACCAACCTCGTCATGTCGCACAGCTGCGGGCTCGGCGAGGATCTGAGCACGCCGGTGGTGCGGCTCGCGATCGCGACGAAGGTCATCGGCCTCGCGCGCGGCCATTCCGGCGTGCGGCGCGAGCTGGTCGAACGGCTGCTGCACATCCTGGAGCTGGACGCTCTCCCTTGCGTTCCGAGCCAGGGCTCCGTCGGGGCGTCGGGCGACCTGGCCCCGCTCGCGCACGTTGCCGCCGCGATGCTCGGCCACGGACGAATCGCGCTGCGGGGCACGGTCATGCCGGCATCTCAGGCACTCCGCGAGCTGGGCCTTGCGCCGCTCGCGCTCGCCCCGAAGGAAGGCCTGGCCCTCATCAACGGCACTCAGGTCTCGACCGCGATTGCGCTCGACACGCTCTTCACCGCCGAGCGGGTCTTCGCGTCGGCCCTGCTTGCCGGAGCGATGTCGCTCGATGCGCTGAAAGGCACCGACGTCCCCTTCGACCCGCGAATCCACCAGGCGCGCGGACAGCCCGGGCAGATCGAGAGCGCCCGGGTGCTGCAAGGGCTTCTGCAGGACAGCGAGATCCGCCACAGCCACGACGATTGCCCGCGCGTCCAGGACCCCTACAGCTTCCGCTGCCAGCCCCAGGTGATGGGCGCCTGCCTCGACTTGATGCGCAACGCCGCGCGGGTGCTTGCGATCGAGGCCAATGCGGCAACCGACAACCCCTTGCTCTTCGCCGACACCGCCGATTTTCTCTCCGGCGGGAATTTCCACGCCGAGCCGGTCGCCTTCGCCGCCGACACGCTCGCGATCGCACTTTGCGAGATCGGCTCCATGTCCGAGCGGAGGACCGCCGTGCTGGTGGATCCGAAGATGAGCGGGCTGCCGCCTTTCCTGGTCGCCGACAGCGGGGTCAATTCGGGTTTCATGATCGCCCAGGTCACTGCCGCCGCGCTCGTCTCGGAGAATAAGAGCCTCGCCTGGCCCGCCAGCGTCGACACCGTGCCGACCTCGGGCAACCAGGAGGACCATGTCTCGATGGCCACTCACGCCGGCACGAAGGCGCGCCGGATCGCCGGCAATGCCGCGGGCGGGGTCGGCATCGAGCTGCTCGCCGCGGCGCAGGGCCTCGATTTCCATGCTCCCCTCAAAAGCTCGCCGGCGATCGAGGCGGCGCGGTCCGAAATCCGCCGCAATGTCGCGCATTATGAAGCCGACCGCTATCTCGCGGACGACCTCGAATGGGGGAAGGCAGCCGTGCTGGCGGGGACCCTGGCGGGTGGGATTGAGGCGGAGTTGTTCGGAAGGTGACAAATCTCGTCATGCCAGCGACGCCTCTGTGATCGATCTGGACGAGGCGGACGGCGCGCTCGAGCTGGAGGGCGAGGTGTGCGTGATCGGGGCCGGCGCGGCGGGGATCACCGTCACTCGGCGGCTGCTTGGGCTGGGCCGGAGCGTCGTTCTGCTCGAGAGCGGCGGCCTCGACCATGAAGCCCCGATCGCGGCGCTCGGCGCCGGCGAGAATGTCGGCGAGGAATATTACGACCTGGAGGACAGCCGACTGCGCTTTTTCGGCGGCACCACGGCCATCTGGGGCGGACGCTGCGCCGAGCTGGACCCGATCGACCTGGAGCGCCGCGACTATCTCCCCTTCTCCGGCTGGCCGATCGGCTGGGACGAGCTTGAACGTTATTACGAGCAGGCGCGGCCTTGGTTCGGCCTGCCGCGAGAACGCTTCTGCGCTGACGCCTTGCGCGGCGCGGGCGTTCCGCTGCCGCGTTTCGAAGCGCTCGAAACACCGCTTTGGACCTTCGACCGGCGCTTCAACCGCTTCGCCTGGGAGAGTTGCGCCGATCTCGCGGCGGACCCCAAATGCCAGATCGTCACGCATGCGACGGTGACCGCCATCCGACGCGAGGGAAGCGGAATTGAAGCGGTGGAGGCGCGCTCGCTCCGCAAGGGCCGCCTGACCGTGAAGGCGCGGCAGTTCGTGCTCGCCGCCGGCGGGATCGAGAATCCGCGCCTGCTCCTCGCGTCCGGCCTCGGCGGGGAGGCGACCGGGCGCTATTTCATGGAGCATCCGCACGCGCGAGGGGGGCGCGTCGTCCGGGCGGACGCCTGGACCTTGCTCAAGGCCTTCGGCCGGCGGCACCGCGTGGCCGGGCAGGATCTCGCCGCTTTGATCAGCCCGTCGGCGGAGCTGCAGCGCCGCGAGGGAATATTGAACAGCTCGCTGACCATCGTCGCGCGCCAGCCGCAGGGGCGGCGCCAGTTCATCGGCATGAAGGCCTATTCCGGCATCAAGCACAAAATCGCGCCGACCAGAAGCGGGCGGACGCTGTGGATGATGACCAAGAAGGCAGCGGGGTGGGCGCAGCGCCACATCGACCCGGCACGGCCATCGCTCCTGCACAAGCTCGGCAGCGTCGAGGTGGCCTTGCTGGTCCGTGGGGAGCAGGCGCCAAATCCGGACAGCCGCATCACGCTGTCGGGCGAGCGCGACGCGACGGGAGTGCCGCGGGTTCGGCTGGACTGGCGGCTGTCCGAGATCGACGTCAGGAGCGTCGCGGTGCTCGTCGAGACGCTGGGGCGAGAGCTGGAGAGGCTCGGTTTGGGCAAGGTCGAGCCGGCGCAGTGGCTCTCCGGCACCGAATGGCGGACCGACCCGCTCGTCTCGTCCCACCCGATCGGAGGCTACCATCATATGGGGACGACGCGGATGGGCACCGATCCGAACACGACCGTGACGGATGGCGACGGACGGCTCCATGGCCTGGGCAATTTGTGGGTGGCGGGTTCCTCGCTCTTCCCGACCGGGGGTTGGGCCAATCCGACGCTGACCATCGTCGCGCTGGCGCTGAGGAGCGCGGAGCGAATCTCGACGAGGCTCACGTGACGCGCGTCGCGCCCGTCGGCCGCAACGAGACGAAGCTCTGGGGCCTCACCGCCGAGGAGCGCCTCCGCCGCATCGCCCGCGCTGAGAAGCTCGAGATGGCCCTCGACGGCGAGGTTCTGGTCAACCTGGGCTATGCGTTCGACCCCGGCTGGCTGCGCTACGTCGCGGCAAAGCCCGGCGCTGTCGTGACCCATGGTGGGGTGCCAGTCATCGCGAACGGCCCCGACGCCTCGGTGCGCGGCGCAATGGAGCGGGGCGGGGCGTGGGCCGGGAAGAGCGCGCTGGCCTGGGAGGAGAGCGGCGGGCTCGAGAATGAGGAGCTGCGCAAGAAGGAGCGGCCCTTCATGGACCGGCTCGTGCCCGGGACGGTGCGCTCGCTCGAGCGGGCGAGCTATTTCGGCGCCTACAAGGGCGTCACCGACCTCCTCACCAAATATCTCTGGCCGGAATGGGCATTGGTCCTGACCCGGCTCGCGGCGCGGATCGGGATGAGCCCCAATCAGGTGACGGCGATCGGCGCCGCGCTGTGCGTGTTCGCGACCTGGCTCTTCTACCGCGGGGATTATTGGCTCGGCCTCGCCGCCGGGCTCATCTTCATGGTGCTCGACACGGTCGACGGCAAGCTGGCGCGCTGCACGATCACCTCGTCCAGATGGGGCGAGGCGTTCGACCACGGCATCGACCTCGTCCATCCGCCCTTCTGGTGGTGGGCGTGGGGCATCGGCCTGCATAGCTACGGCCGGCCCCTGGCGCCTCACATTTTCTGGTGGACGCTGGCCGTGATCGTCGGCGGCTATGTCGTGCAGCGGCTGATCGAGGGCGCCTTCATCGCCCGCTTCGGCATGCACATCCACGTCTGGCGCCGTTTCGACAGCCGCTTCCGGCTGGTCACGGCCCGGCGCAACCCGAACATGGTCATCCTCCTGGCGTTCCTCGTCGCCGGACGCCCGGACTGGGGCCTGGTCGCCGTCGCCGCCTGGACGCTGGTCTCGCTTGCGGTGCACGTGGTGCAGCTCGGCCAGGCTTTCGCGGCTCGGGCGCGCGGAGAGAAGATCATGTCATGGCTTGCCTGAGGAGAAGAGAGTGAACGAGACCATCCTCGGCTTTGGATATCCCGACACGCTCATCGCTGAATATCTGCATTGGATCGTGCTTCTGCGCCCGGCCCAGCCCACGCTGGGCAGCCTGATCCTGGCCGCGAAGGGCGAGGCGACCGCTTTCTCCGCGCTCGACGCCGCGGCGATGGCCGAGCTGCATCGCGTCGTCGGCGACATCGAGACCGCCCTGTCGGACGCCGTCGCCTACGACAAGATCAACTATCTGATGCTGATGATGGTCGACCCCCACGTCCATTTCCACGTCATCCCGCGCTACGAAGGCGAGCGGAGCGCCCGCGGCATCACGCTGGGCGATGCGGGCTGGCCGAAGATCCCCGCTTTGGGCCAAGCGGTCACGCTGGAAGCCGCGCAGGTCGGCGAGCTCGCCGGCTGGCTCAGGAGCCGCTGGCCCAGCGGCCGGTAAGCGCGCGCGCCTTCTCGACGTCCTCCGGGAAATCGACTTCCTGCCATTCGTCCCCCCGGATCGAGACGGTGCGGACGTCGGCGCCCGCTTGGGCGAGCGCGTCTATGGCGCGAAGATACCAGCGGCGGGTGGCATCCGGCTGGCGCATCATCCGCTCGACCTGATCCGCAAAGAGGCGCGGCCCGTCGTCGCGAAAGGCGACGAGACCGATCGACTCCGCATTATACTGGCCGGGCTCGAGCGCCTTGCCGATCCGCCTCAGCCGGTCGCCCTCGTGGAGCACCTTCATGTCGTCGGCGTCATAGGCGTCCTTCTCGTCGACGGTGACGGCGATCGGACCGGTGTCGGCGCCGAGGACCGTCGCGAGCAAGGCGGGGGAGACCAGGGTGTCGCCGTTGAGCAGGAGGAGGTCGCGGTCCAGCTCCCCCCTGGCCAGCCAGGCCGAGCCGAGATTGTCGGCGACGTGATAGAAGGGGTTGAAGAGGGTCCGGACGTCCGGCCGCGCCGCGACTACGGCCTCGACCAGGTCGTCGCGAAAGCCGGTGACGACCACGGCCTCGGCGACGCCGGCGGCGCGGAGCGCATCGAGCTGCCATTCGAGCAGGCTCTTGCCGCTGAGCTCGATCAGGCATTTCGGCCGCTCGGCGGTCAGCGGGAGCAGGCGCGAGCCCTTGCCCGCGCTCAGCAATATGGCTTTGGCGATGGTCATGCCCGAAGCGGATAGGGAGGGCGTTGCCCGCGCGCAACGGCGGCGCGCCGAGTGGGCGGGTGCGCGGTTAGTTGTGGCGGCGGCGCACGGAAACTGATTCAGTCCCGCGGATGGGGCAATGGACCGCAATCGTTCTGGCAGGCCGCAGGCCCGGCGAAGATGAGTTCGCGGCGTCTCACGGAGTGCCTGCGAAAGCTCTGATCGAAGTGGGCGGCGAGCCCATGCTCGCCCGCGTATTGCACACGCTGATGGCCTGTCCGCAGGTGGGCCCCGTCGTGGTTCTCGGCCAGGATGCCGAAGCGTTGCTCAGTGGTCGCCTGGCGGAACTTGGCGGCCATCCCCGGGTCTCGGCCGTCGAGGCCCGCGAGGGAATCTCCGCGAGCCTCTCCGAAGTCGTGGGCACGGAAAGGGCGCCCTATCCCGTGCTGGTCACGACCGCCGACCACCCCCTGCTTCGCCCCGAGTTCGTCTCCGCCTTTCTCGCCGGGGCCGAAGGCGCCGACGCCGCCTTCGGAGTCGTCGACCGCTGGACCGTCGAAGCTCTTCATCCCGGGACGAAACGCACCTGGATCAAGTTCGCCGACGGCCATTGGAGCGGGGCCAACCTCTTCGCCTTCATGAATCCGCGCTCACGGGCCGCGACCGACTTCTGGGCCGGGGTCGAGCATGAACGCAAGCGGGCTCTGAAGCTCGTTGCGCGATTCGGTCCGGCGATTCTCCTGCGAACCATCACCCGCACCATCTCTCTCTCCGAAGCAGCCCAGGCGGCCGGACGGCGCTTCGGCGTCGACGTCCGCGCCGTGCCGCTGCCCTTCGCCGAGGCGGCGATCGACGTCGACAAGCCCTCCGACCTCGAGCTCGCGGAGCGGATCCTGGCCGGGCGGCTCAGCCGGGAAGCGTGATCGTCCCGCCCGTGCCGACGCTGTAGGGGTTGCCGACGAAGGTGCCGACCAGCGCGGCGGTGATGTAGCCGACGATGAAGAAGAGAACGATCGCGGCGACGATGACGGCGATGACGTACCCCAGCGCCTTGTCGTTCGACACCTTCATCAGCACCGGAAGGCCGGTATAATAGAGATAGAGGCTGTAGAGGCCGAGCAGGGCGCCGATCAATGCCAAAGCGGGGACGATCGCGAGGATCCCGGCGAGCCAGCCGGCGGTGGCGCCGTAGGCGGCGACCTTGAAGGCCTTTACCCGGTCCTTGGTGCCGCCGAAGGTCGGCGCGAGCGCCTCGATGATCAGCGCAAGGACGTAGCAGGAGCCGAGGCTGAGCAGATACTGGATGACGGCCGAGACGATCGCGTAGACGGGCGACGGGCGGTAAGTGATGCCGAGCACGCTCATTCCGAAGACGAGCATTCCGACCAGGCCGGCGACGACTGGGATCGCCGCGAGAATCATCACGTAGCCGCGGTAGATGCCGCCGATCGTCGCCGGCTCGGCGTCGATGACGGGCCACTCGGACTTCGGCTTCAGGATGATGTTGCGGGCGCGGTCGACGAGCGAGGTCGTGCCCGGTGTCGGATTGATGGCCATTTTCGTTCCCCCATTTGGAATCGCGCCGAATGAAGCACGGCGGGGCGCGGTGGGCAAGCGGGGTAGGAAAATCGGCGGCGCCGAGGTGCGGGGCAGGGTTTGACGCGCCTGGCGGCGCGCCGTCTGCGCCGCGTTCGGCGGCTCCGGCGGAACGAGGTTCCAATCCCGAGTCCCCAAAACCAATACAGCCCCCGCCTGGCGGCGAGGGCTGTGTTGGTTGCGGGGGCAGGATTTGAACCTGCGACCTTCAGGTTATGAGCCTGACGAGCTACCGGGCTGCTCCACCCCGCGCCACCAATACGAGCGGCCGCGAGGCCGCCCGGGAGCGCCTTTTGTTTCCCGTTTCGCAAAGCGAAACGGCGGCGGGCTGCTCCACCCCGCGCCACCAGTTGGGGCCGCGAACGGCCCGAAACAATCGAGCCGCCCGGGCCTGCTTGCGCGGGCTTCGGGCGGCTCAATCTTGTGAATGGGTTTCTTTATGCGCAGGCTTCAAAGCCTGGCGACGACCTACTCTTCCATCGCTTAAGCGATAGTACCATCGGCGCTGTCAGGTTTCACGGCCGAGTTCGGGATGGGATCGGGTGTGTCACTGACGCTATGGCCACCAAGCTATGGGGCCTGCGCATAAAGGTTCTAGAAACCGTGCATTATCTGCTGCGACGCTTTTTGCGCTCCGGCGCAGGCCGGAGCCCCGCTGGGCTCCCGCTTGCGCAGGAACACAGTCCAAAGCTGTCGTTGATGGTGGGATTCATCAAGCGCGAAAAGAGCAATTAGGACCGGTTAGCTCCATGCGTTACCGCACTTCCACATCCGGCCTATCAACGTGGTGGTCTTCCACGGCTCGATGATAACTTATCTTGAGGGAGGCTTCCCGCTTAGATGCTTTCAGCGGTTATCCCGTCCATGCATAGCTACCCTGCTGCGCGGCTGGCGCCACGACAGGTCCACCAGAGGCATGTTCAACCCGGTCCTCTCGTACTAGGGTCAACTCCTCTCAATTATCGACGCCCACGGCAGATAGGGACCAAACTGTCTCGCGACGTTCTGAACCCAGCTCACGTACCACTTTAATTGGCGAACAGCCAAACCCTTGGGACCTGCTCCAGCCCCAGGATGTGATGAGCCGACATCGAGGTGCCAAACAACCCCGTCGATATGAGCTCTTGGGGGTTATCAGCCTGTTATCCCCGGCGTACCTTTTATCCGTTGAGCGATGGCCCTTCCACGAGGGACCACCGGATCACTATGACCGACTTTCGTCTCTGCTCGACTTGTCAGTCTCGCAGTCAGGC
>DATAIU010000059.1:0-28674 GCA_036262495.1 Allosphingosinicella sp. | reverse complement strand
TGGCGCGGAGCACCGTCTTGCGCACGTTGGGGAAGGGCTGGACTCCGCCGCTCCGGTCGGGGCCGAGCTGGCCGTTGTCCTCGGGCCGGACCTCGCGCTGGAGCACTTCCTCGACGTCGCCGCGGCCGCGGATCCAGTCGCGGCGGAGCTCGGGAAGGCCGGCCATGATGTCGATCCGCGCCTCCGGGTCGGTATAGGGCCCGGACGGGTCGTAGACCCTGAGCGGCGGCTCGCCGCAGGAGGGCTCGAGGTCGATCTCGCGCATCGCGACGCCGAGCGGCCCGACGCGGACCTTGCGGCTGCCGCGGATGGGGCCGGTGGTGACCTTCAATATTTCCCTAGGGGCAGGTGCGTCGGCCATTCTTCGTCTCCTTTTGGGGAGGGAGAACGGGCCAGCCGCGCTCCACTCCCTACGCCGGTGTCAGCCGGATCAGGTTCGACGGGTCGCAGCGGATCAGCTGCCTCTCAACCGCTTCGCGCGGTCCCCCGGGGATGGAGCCGGCATAGGCCAATCGGGAGCGATGCGGAAGCGGCAAGCGTTGGCGCTCGATGCATATGATCGAGATCTTGCTGCCGCTCTACGACAATGAGGGGCGCCACTTCGGGCCGGAGGTCTATGCGAAGGTGCGCGAGGAGCTGCTCGAGCGGTTCGGCGGGCTGACCGCCTTCACGCGCAGCCCGGCCGAGGGCCTGTGGGTGGAGGACGGCGAGCGCAGCCGCGACGAGATCATCGTCTTCGAGGTGATGGCCGACTGGATCGACCGCGGCTGGTGGCGCGGCTACCGGGCCGAGCTGGAGAAGCGCTTCCGTCAGGACGTGATCGTGGTGCGGGCGCGGGAAGTGGATTTGCTCTAAAGCGGCAGAGCGAGCGCGCGGTCGTCGTGGGGGCGGTCGGGTTCGGCGAGGCCGGAGAGGCCGAGGCCGAGGAGGCGGATGCTCTTCATCGGGGGCAGGAGCGAGCGCAGCAGGTCCGCGCCGATCGCGAGGAACTCCGCTTCGCCGCTCACGGGCCGCTCGAGGGACCGGGCCCGAGTGACGATCTGGAAGTCGGCATATTTGACCTTGAGGTTGACGGTCCGGCCGGAGAGGCCCTTGCCGACCACTCGTTTCTCCCAGACGTGGCGGCCGATCCGGTCGAGCTCGGAGAGGAGCGCCTCAGGATCGCTCAAATCCTCGAGGAACGTGTCCTCGGCGCTGACCGACTTGTTGGGGCGATCGGCCCTGACCTGGCGGTGGCAGATGCCGCGGGCGAGGTCGTAATAATATTGAGCCGAGCTTCCGAAATGCATGGCGAGGAACTCGAGGCTTCGCGCCTTGAGGTCGGCGCCGGTCTCGATCCCGAGCCGGGCCATCTTCTCGGCGGTCTTCGGGCCGACGCCGTGGAAGCGCTTGACCGGGAGGCCTTCGACGAAGGCCGGACCGCGCGCGGGCGTGACGACGCAGAGGCCGTCGGGCTTGTTCTGGTCGGAGGCGAGCTTGGCGAGGAACTTGTTGTAGCTGACGCCCGCCGAGGCGGTGAGGCCGGTCTCGGCGCGGATGCGGGCGCGTATCTCCTCGGCGATGGCGGTTGCGCTGCCGATGCCCTTCGGATCCTCGGTGACGTCGAGATAGGCCTCGTCGAGGCTGAGCGGCTCGACGTGGGGGGTGTAGTCGAGGAAGATGGCGCGGATCTGTTGCGAGACCGCTCGATAGGCCTCGAAGCGCGGCTTCACGAAGATGAGGTCGGCGCAGCGGCGGCGCGCGGTGACCGCCGGCATGGCGGAGCGAATGCCGTATCTGCGCGCCTCGTAGCTCGCCGCCGCGACGACGCCGCGGACCCCGCCGCCGACCGCGAGCGGCTTGCCCCTCAGCTCCGGATTGTCGCGCTGCTCGACCGACGCGTAGAAGGCGTCCATGTCGACATGGATGATCTTGCGTACCGGCTGCGGATCCTCGCCCTCGTTCACTCCCTGTTCTTAGCGCGGGGTGGGCGCGGAGGAAAGGGCTAGAAGCGGACCGCGAAGCCGGCGCCGGCCATGCGGGTGCGGCCCGGCGCGACGTCGATGCGCGGGTCGGTGCGGTTGCGGACGGTCTTCTTCTCGGTCTCGCCGGCGACGCTGAAGATGCCGAGGTCGAACTCGGCATTGTCGGCGACCGGCAGGCTGCGGACCACTTGCTGGCCGCCGGGGTCGGCGGCATCGATGTCGCCAAGGTCGATCATGCGGATGCGGCGCTGGGCCGCTGTCCCTTCCTGGGCCGCGAAGTCGGCGGTGATCGTCGCGGCGGGCCGCGGCGCCATGCGCTTGCCGGCCTTGCGGGCCGACTGCGCCCCGGCCGCCGTCGGGCAGGCGAGGCAGAGCGCGACGGCGATCAGCGCGAACGACCTTTCGGCTCCCATCAGGCCGGCTCCATCCCTGTTCGCCCGTTTCGACGCGCAAGCCTGGCGCGCGGTTCCGTGCCTGTCACGGCCCGCTTCGTCAGAAGGTGTAGGCGAGGCCGGCGGTGGCGAAATACTGGTCCTTGTCGCCGGCGATGGCGACGATCGGGCTGCGCGCGAAATCGCCGAGCATCTTCGAGTAGCTGATGCCGCCGAAGATCGAGAGGCCGGGGTGGCGCAGGTCGCCGGTGATCGTCTGGCCGAGGACCAAGGACAGCCGCCAGTTCTTCCAGCCGCCGTCGGGCGTGTAGGCGGGAAGGCCGCTCGCCAGCGCGCCGCCCGGCGTCACTCCGAAATAGGTCCGGGCATAACCGTCGCCGACGCGCTCGGCCTGCCACGACAGGCTGGCGAGCGTCTTGGTGCTCAGCGGGGTCGAATATTCGATCGCCGGCGTGACGATGGTGCTGCCGTGCGTGTCGCTGACGTCCTTGGTGACGGCGACTCGGAGACCGAGGCTGTCGTAGCGGTGCAGAAGGCCGTTCTTCTTCAGGCCCACCCAGCCGCCGAGCTCGATGGCCATGTCGAGCTCGCCGAGCGCGCGCACCCGAGGGTCGCGGATCCGGCTGGTCCGGTCGAGGCGGAGGTTGGCGACCGGCCCGACATCGAACGAGAAAGCGGAATTGGGATCGTCGGGTATGACGTCGACGTAGAGCGCCGTGCCGCGCGTCGCGAAGCCGATGCCGCCCAGCTTGCCGAAGGCGATGCCGACCGGGATGAAGATATAATCGTCCGAGCCCTCGTAGGAGGGCGCGTAGGCGCCGCCGAGGCCGATGGTGACGCTGTTGGGATCGTTGGGAAGCGGCTCTTCGCTGTCCTGCGCGAGCGCAGGCGAGGCGAGGCACGCGGCGGCGGTGAGTCCGAGCAAGGCCGGGACGAGGCGGCGGATCATTGGCGAATATCTCCCTGTTCCGAGGGAGAATGTTGCGCGGGCGTTCTGGTTCCGGTGCGCGGAGCCCCCTCGCTTGGAATCGCGCGCGCCCTGTGCTTAAGGCGCGGCCATGAACATCCACGAATATCAGGCCAAGGCGCTCCTCGCGGGGCAGGGCATCCCCGTTCCCGCCGGATACCCGGCCCTGGGCGTCGAGGAGGCCGTGGCGGCGGCCGGCAAGCTTCCGGGCCCCCTCTGGATCGTCAAGGCGCAGATCCACGCCGGCGGCCGCGGCAAGGGGAAGTTCAAGGAATTGGGCGCCGAGGCTAAGGGCGGCGTCCGCCTGGCGCGCTCGATCGAGGAGGTGCGCGCCAACGCCCAGGAGATGCTCGGCAAGACGCTGGTCACGGTCCAGACCGGCGAGGCGGGCAAGCAGGTCAACCGGCTCTACGTCACCGACGGGGTCGACATCGCCAAGGAATATTATCTCGCTCTGCTTGTCGACCGCGAGAGCGGGCGCGTCGCCATGGTCGCGTCGACCGAGGGCGGAATGGACATCGAGACGGTGGCGCACGAAACGCCCGAGCGGATCACCACGATCACGATCGACCCGGCCCAGGGCTTCATGCCGCACCACGGCCGCGCCTTGGCTTATGCGCTCGAGCTGGAGGGCGAGCTCAACAAGCAGGGCCAGAAGCTCGGCCGCCAGCTCTACGACGCCTTCCTGGCGCTGGACTGCGCGATGCTCGAGATCAATCCGCTGGTCGCGACCGAGGACGGCCGCCTGCTCGTCCTCGACGCGAAGATGAGCTTCGATTCTAACGCGCTGTTCCGCCACCCCGACGTCGAGGCCCTGCGCGACGAGACCGAGGAGGACCCGATGGAGGTCGAGGCCTCCAGGCACGACCTCGCCTACATCAAATTGGACGGCAATATCGGCTGCATGGTCAACGGGGCGGGATTGGCGATGGCGACCATGGACATCATCAAGCTGAACGGCGCCGAGCCGGCGAATTTCTGCGACGTCGGCGGCGGCGCGTCGAAGGAGAAGGTGACGGCCGCGTTCAAGATCATCCTGTCCGACCCGGCGGTGAAGGGCATACTCGTCAACATTTTCGGCGGGATCATGCGCTGCGACGTCATCGCCGAAGGGATCATCGCGGCCGCCAAGGAAGTGGACCTGAAGGTGCCGCTCGTCGTCCGACTGGAAGGCACCAACGTCGAGGAAGGCAAGGCCATCCTGGCCCGCTCCGGCCTCGCCATCGTCCCCGCCAACGACCTCGGCGACGCCGCGAAGAAGATCGTCGCGGCGGTGCAGGAGGCGGCGTGAGTTCAACCGTCGCCCCAGATGATCGGGTGGGCAGTGCCCGGCACTGCCCTGCCCTGCCCGGGGGGCAGGGCGACCTGATCATGGCTGGGGCCCCGGGGGGTGAAATGCGCAGGTGCCTTTCACCCGCTGGGATCCCAGCCTTCGCTGGGATGACGAGAAGGAAGGAAGTGGAATGAAACTTCTCGTGCCCGTGAAGCGGGTGATCGATTTCAACGTCAAGCCGCGGGTCAAGGCGGACGGGACGGGCGTGGACCTCGCCAACGTCAAGATGAGCATGAACCCGTTCGACGAGATCGCGGTCGAGGAAGCGATCCGCCTCAAGGAGAAAGGCGTCGCGACCGAGATCGTCGCCGTCTCGATCGGGCCGCAAAAGGCGCAGGAGACGCTGCGCACCGCGCTCGCGATGGGCGCGGATCGCGCGATCCTGGTCCAGACCGACGACGAGGTGGAGCCGCTCGCCGTGGCCAAGATCCTGGCGAAGATCGCCGAGGAGGAGCAGCCCGGAATGGTGATCCTCGGCAAGCAGGCGATCGACGATGATTGCAACCAGACCGGGCAGATGCTCGCCGCCTTGCTCGGCTGGGGCCAGGGCACGTTCGCATCCAATGTGGAGGTGACCGGTGACGCGGTCAACGTCACGCGCGAAGTCGACGGCGGGCTCGAGACGGTGCGGCTGAAGCTGCCGGCGATCGTCACCACCGACCTGCGGCTCAACGAGCCGCGCTACGCGAGCCTCCCCAACATCATGAAGGCGAAATCGAAGCCGCTCGCGCAGAAGACGCCCGCCGATTACGGCGTCGACACGGCACCGCGGCTGGCGACGCTCGGGGTGCGCGAACCTTCGAAGCGCGAGGCGGGCGTCAAGGTGCAGTCGGTGGACGAGCTGATCGACCATCTCCGGACCGCGGGAGTGATCTGATGAAGTGCCTCGTCCTCGTCGAACATGAAGGCGGCCAGCTGAAGGACGCCACCCTCTCCGCCGTCGCCGCAGCATCGAAGCTGGGCGAAGTGCATCTGCTCGTCGCCGGCGAAGGCGTCGGCCCGGTTGCCGAAGCCGCGGCGAAGGTCGCCGGCGTCGGCAAGGTTCACGTCGCCGACGGCGCGGCCTATGCGCACCAGCTCGCCGAGAACGTCGCGCCGCTGGCGGCCCGGCTGATGGAAGGCCACGACGCCTTCGTCGCCGCTTCCACCACGACGGGCAAGAACGTGGCGCCGCGCGTCGCCGCTTTGCTCGACGTCATGCAGATCAGCGACGTGATCGCCGTCGACGGCCCGGACACCTTCCAACGTCCTATCTACGCCGGCAACGCGATCGCGACGGTCAAGTCGTCGGACGCGAAGAAAGTCATGACCATCCGTCCGACCGCATTCGAGAAGGCCGATCCCAAGGTCGGCAACGGCCTGGTCGAGCCGGTCGAAGGGCCGGGCGACGCGGGCCTCTCGACCTTCGTCGGCGCCGAGATCGCGGCCAGCGAGCGGCCGGAGCTGACCAGCGCCAAGATCATCGTCTCGGGCGGCCGGGCGCTCGGCTCGTCCGAGCAGTTCCACCAATATATCGATCCCCTCGCCGACAAGCTCGGCGCCGCGGTCGGGGCCAGCCGCGCCGCGGTCGACGCGGGCTATGCGCCCAACGACTATCAGGTCGGCCAGACGGGCAAGATCGTCGCTCCGGAAGTCTACATCGCGATCGGCATATCGGGCGCGATCCAGCACCTCGCCGGAATGAAGGATTCGAAGCTCATCGTCGCGATCAACAAGGACGAGGAAGCGCCGATCTTCCAGGTCGCCGACATCGGCCTGGTCGGCGATCTGTTCAAGATCGTGCCGGAGCTGACCGAGAAGCTCTAGCGCTTCGGCGGGGCAGGCGTCGGCGCTGGAACGGCGCGGGTCGCAGCGTCATATTCGACGCGGCGCTTCTCCTGCTCTGCCTGCGGAGGGACCCCCATCGCGGCGCGAAGCGCGTCGGAGACCAGAGTGCGGTCGTAAGGCTCCTGCGTCGCCGGCTGTCCCGGCCTCATGCTGAACTGGGTTCCGTAGATTTGCTTCTGGCCGATCGTCTGCAGGTAACGATCGAGCGTGGCGGCGGCGATCCAGGCGGCGTCGGCGCGTCCCCGAGCAGCCGCGATGAGCGCGAAGCTGTGGGCGAGAAGATAGTCGCCCGCACCCTTTCCGTGCTGGAGGATGAAGGCGGCATGCCAGAAGTCGTCGCCGCTCTGAAGCGCCCCGGCGCGCACCAGCTCGAGCGTTCGGGCCCGCCGCGTATCGTCGCGAGGCCCGACCAGCTTCCAGTCGACACCGGCCGCGCCGGGCGTGCGATCCGCCTGATCCGCCTCGAACAGCGCCGCCATCTCTGCATTGGAGGGCCGCGGGGTGGACAGGGCGTAAATCCGTTTGGCATCCCAGCCGGAGGACGGCCGGGTCCCTGCCGGCACGCGCGCCACGGCCATCGGTACGAAGCCCGGATCCTTCCAACCGAATTCCGCATAATCGGGCGCGGTCAGGCGGAAAGTGAAAATGTCGGGCGCCGTCTCCGGCCTGGAGCTGGCGATGGTGAACTCGATCGCGCCCGATCGCTCGGCGGCGCCGAGCACCTTGCGGTGGCGCGTGGGGCCTTCGATCCCATAAGCGGCGTGGCTCTGGGTGACGCCCATGTGCGTGGGCGCGATGAAGGCGCCGGCCCAGCCGCCCGGGGCGGAAGCATCGCGCCGAAGGTCGAGGACGGCGAGAACCCGGCCGTCCGCGTAGATCGCCCAGCTGCCTGCGGGATTCCCGGCCTGAGCGAGGCCCGCGGAGCCGCAAACGAGCAAGGCAAGGAGGACGAGGAAGCGGTGGACCGCCCGCATCTCCCCGCGCCTCCTAGGGCTTGGCGAAGAGCCCGACGAGATCGGCCTTGCCGAGGACGTGGCCCTTCATCGCCTGAATCAATTGCTCGCGGCTGGAGCCGGGCTTGAGCGAGAGCTCGCTGTCCAGCGCGAACATCTGGAAATGATAATGGTGCGCGCTCTTGCCCGGGTGCGGGCCGAAATATCCGGGGTTGCCGCGCCCGTTGCGGCCGATCCGGGCCCCCGGCGTCACCGATCCGCTGGGAAGCCCGCCCGCCGCGGGGTCGATGTTCCAGGCGACCCAGTGGACGAAAGGCTGCGCTCCCGACGCGTCAGGGTCTTCCATGATCAGAGCGAGCCTTTTCGTCCCCTCCGGCAGTCCCCGCCACGAGAGCCTCGGCGAGATCCCGATGTCGTAGGCGCTGAAGCGGGGCGGAATGTTGCCGCCGGCCGCGAAATCGCGGGACGTGAGGGTCAAGGTGCCGGCGGTCTGGGTCTCAACACGCTCGACGGCGAGGCCTCCGGGTTTCGCGGCATCGCCCTGCTCGGAGCAGGCGACGGCAAGGAGGCAGGCGAGGAGGATTCGCGTTTTCATGCCGCGAGCCTAACTTAAACCAGCCCTTCAAGAAAAGAGGCGAGGTTGTAGCCCAGGGCGTCGACGGCATAACCGCCTTCCATGACCACGAGAATGGGGAGGCCGAGGGTCGCGATTCGACGGCCGAGGCGCCGGTAATCCCCGGTCCGAAGCTCGAAATAGCTGATCGGGTCGCCGGCGAAGGTGTCGGCGCCGTAGCAGCAGACGAGCAGTTCGGGGCCGAAGCCGGCAATGGCGGCGAGAGCCCGATCGAGAGCGTCCTCATAGGCCGCCATCCCCGTGCCGCGCGGCAGCGGAAGGTTGAGGGTCGCGCCTTCGCCAGGGCCGGTTCCGCGCTCGTCGGCGTGGCCCCAGAAGAAGGGATAGTCGGTCGCGGGATCGGCGTGGATGGAAGCGAAGAAGACGTCGCCGCGGGCGAGGAAGATGTCCTGGGTGCCGTTGCCGTGATGATAGTCGACGTCGAGGATCGCAACGCGCCTCGCGCCTGCCGCGACCGCCGCCTCCGCAGCGACGGCCGCGGAGTTCAGGTAGCAATAGCCCGCCATGTAATCGGCGCCGGCATGATGGCCGGGCGGGCGGCACAAGGCGAGGGCCGACGCCTCGCCGGCGAGCACGGCGGCGAGCGCTGCGAGCGCCGTCTGGACGGACCAATAGGAGGCCTCCCACGTCCCTTCCGCAACTGGTGTCGAGGCGTCGGCGCTGTAAAGGCCGAGGCGCGCGTCTATCCGGTCAAGATCGAGGGGCCGCCGGCCGACCACGGGCCAGACGTAGCCGAGCGCGTCGCCGGGCCGGCCCGCCGAGCGCCAATCGGCATAGGCGGTCTTCAGGAAGTCCAGATAGGGTCGCGGGTGGACGCGCAGCAGCGGCGCTTCCCCCTGGTCCCGCGGCGCCTCCACCTGGCTGAGGCCGGCGAGCAGGGAATCGATCCGTCCCGGGTGCTCGGCGAACGGAACAAAGGCGCCGTTGTGCAGCTCCTGCGCGGGCGCGTGCCGCCGCTGACGTTCGTCCCAGAAACAGCGCATCCGGAGCGCCTAGGAGCGCGTCCCCCGGCAGGCAAGACGGCCGTCGCGCGCGAGCCGTTACGCGGCTCCGGCCCAAAGCGAGGGCGCCGCGGACCGGCCGACCTTCGGAAACGGGATCCGGGCGCGGAAATCGTCGGTGAAGCGCCCGTCGACGCGGATCGAGAAGGACAGGCCGCCGGTCGGCTGGGCGCCGTGATATTGGTTGACCGTGTCGAACCAGGCCGAATGCGAGGCGACGTGGAGCTTCTCGCCGGTCGACGGGTCCAGCACGTAGAAAGGCTTTTCGAGGTTGGTCCGCATCCAAATGAACTCGTGGCAGATCTCGGCGTCGTCATGGTCGCGGTGCGCGGGGACCTCGCGGCCGCTGTCGTCGTAGATGATCAGCATCCGGCCGGTCGCCGCGAAGGGGAGCGTCGCGATGAAGTCCACCAACTCGTCGAATTCGGCCGCTTCCTCGGACGGCTGCCAGAGCTCGGTGTGGTCGAGATCGTAATAATCGTCTGGCCTCGACGAGCGCGCCAGATAGACCATGCGGGGGCCGGGGCGGTCTGGCGCGAGGCCGTCGAGCAGAAACGGGCCCGTGTAGAATTGAAGGTCCCGGGCGCGCTTTATGCGGCGCTCGAGGCGGTTGCGCAGCCACAGGTCCAGCGACTTCAGCCTGTCGACGTCGATGAACCGATCGAGGTCGACATAGCTCGGATAGCGTGCGCCGAGAGCCGCCCCTCTGGGAACCGCGGCGGCTTTCGCTGGTTGTTTAAAAAAATAATCGCCCATCTTGATCCTTGTTAATGTCCTGAAGCCGTTAAATAATCACAGCGTTCTCCCCGCTGAAAGCAATTAAGCGGCTCTGGTTCCACACTCCCTTTCGCCAATCCGGCGAACACTTCTTGCTGTCTGGAGCAGAATGAAAATCTATGTGAGCGGCCTCTATTGTGGAGGCAATCCGCAGCCTGGCGTCGGCATCGTGCGTTCATTGCGCGAAGGCTATCCCAATGCGCAGATCGTCGGCGTCGAATATTCGACGCGCGTCTCCGGTATTCATTGGGAAGGTCTGGACGACCTTTGGCTGCAGCGCCCTTGGGACGAGCTCGACCTCGATCTCTACGGCGAAAAGGTGAAAACGGCGCTCGATCAGGGCGGGCTGTGGATTTCGGGCAGCGACCTCGAGGCGATGTGGCTGGGGACCTTGTTCCCGGAGGGCCATCCCAATCTGCTCGCGCCGCCCCCCGCCGCCCTCAAAGGCATCGCCAAGCCGGCCGTCGAGGCCCATCGCGGCCTTCCCGCCAGCATCCCCACCTTCGTCTCGACCGACCTTCCCGACTGGGACCTCCACGCATTTTGCCGCCAGCACAATTGGCGGATGTGGCTGAAGGGCCCCTATTACGATGCTGCCCGGGTCGGATCCTGGGACGTGTTCCTCGCCGCGCGCGCGGCGCTCACCAAGGTCTGGTCGACCGACACGCTTTTCCTTCAGGCGCATGTCAGCGGCTATGAGGAATCAGTCATGTTCGCCGGCTATCGCGGCGAGCTTCTCGGCTGCGTCTCGATGCGCAAGCGCGACATCACGCCCGAGGGCAAGACCTGGGCCGGCGACATCAGCGAAGTGGACGCCGAATTCGAGCGGCCGCTGCGCCGGATGATCCGCGAGCAGAACTGGACCGGAGGCGGCGAGATCGAGATGGTCCGCGACGCCGCGGGCAAGCTCTGGCTGCTCGAGGTCAATCCGCGCTTCCCGGCCTGGGTTCACGGCGCGACGATCGCCGGCTTCAACCTGCCGGCCCTGCTCGTCCAGGGGGCAAGCGGCACGCGGGCCAGGCCGGCAGACCCGCGGGGAAGCGAGTTCACGCGCGTCGTTCTCGAAGTTCCGGTGCGCAAGGACGTGCCGCTGCCGCCGCTGCCCGAGCCATTCGCCGGCGCCGTCGGCCATTCGATGAAGCATCCCTCCGGCCTGACGTCGCTAGCCAGGCGCCTGCACAAGGCGGAGGAGAAGCTCCTCGCCGTCAGCGGCGGCGAGCCGAAGGCGAAGACGGGCGGCGGCAAGCCCGACATTCCCGACCTCTATATCGCCGACATCGCGGGCATGGACCTGGCCTCCGTGCAGACGCCGCAATTCCTCTATTTCGGCCAGACGGCCGAGAGCCTGTTTCGCCGCGCCGCCGACAAGGCGCACCGCCTCAGTACCAACGCGGTCGAGGTCGTCTCCGGCTATTCGATCAAGACCAACCCGGACGAGCGGCTGATCCGCCTCGCGCTCGAGCACGGCTTCTACGCCGAGGCGATCAGCCTGCTTGAGGTCGATGCCGCGCTGAAGGTCGGTTTCCGGCCGGACCAGGTGATCTTGAACGGCCCCGGCAAATGGTGGCCCGAAGGGATGATGCCGAAGGAGAACATCCACGCCGTCTTCTGCGACAGCGTCGCCGACCTCGAGCGCTGTGTCGCGGCGATCGAGGCGGGCGAGATAAGCTCGAAGCATGTCGGCATCCGCCTACGCACGCCGAACGTGACGTCCCGCTTCGGCATTCCGCTCGACAGCCCCGAGACCTTCGCCAAGCTCGTCGAGGCGGTCGGCCGCCTGCCGGCGGACAGCGCCTTCGGCGTCCACTTCCACATGGCGAGCTCCAGCATCGGCGTCGCCGGCTGGTGGCACCTGTTCGAATCGATGCTGAAATGGTGCCGCGCGATCGAGAGCCTGACCGGACGCACGGTCGAGCTGCTCGACATGGGCGGCGGCTGGTTCCCCGATGATTGGCACGCCGACGACGAGAGCAAGTTCGCCCGCGCGGTCGAGACGGTGCGGGCGATGCTGCCCGGCGTCCGCCAGATCGTCTCGGAGCCCGGCAAGGCGATGGCCCAGCCGTCGATGGCGCTCGCGATGCGCATCCTCGAGATCCAGGAGCATGAGGAGGATTATATCGAGGCCGTCGTCGACGCCTCGATCGCCGAGCTTCCGATGTACGCCTTCCAGCCCCACCGGATCCTGCGCCAGTGCGGCGAGACGGGCGCCCTCCAGCCGCTCGGGCGCGGCAAGACCCACCTCATGGGTCGGCTCTGCATGGAGCATGACATCGTCGCCGCCAACGTCGCGCTGCCGGAAGGCACGCGGGCCGGCGACATGCTCATCTTCTGCGACGCCGGCGGCTACGACAGGAGCATGTCCTATGTATTTGGCCGAGGCTGAGACCGCGCTCGCGCGGAGCCCCGAACCCCCCCTCGAGCGGCGACCGCTGCCGAGCGACCGCTGGTCGGATTTCCCGCACAGCCGCCTGTCGCACCACGGCCAGGCGTGCTGCGAGATCGCGCGCCAGTGGGTCGTCGCGATGGACTTCGCGCAGCTCAACGGAGGCGACGTGGCCGGCGGCCCGCGCTGGCTGCGCGAGCGCTACAAATGGGGACCCTCCCCCTGGCCGCTGCACTGGTGCGAGGCGGTGAAGCGCAAGACGATCGACTGCGGCGCCCATGCCGCGCTGGCGCACGAAGCCTTCGCAGCGCGCGGCCTGACCAGCTTTCCCGCCCAGCTCGTCCAGAGCTACAGCGAGGAAGCGACCGAGCAGTGGCGCGGCAAGTGGAGCGCCGACGACGCGTCCTGCCACTGGCTCGACGGCGAGCATATCTATCATGAGGCGACCGCCCTGCTCCTCGACGAGGACGAGGTCAGAATCTGGGACGCGAGCTCGGGCTGCTGGGTCAATCCCCGCCAGGCGGGCGGCTACGGCGCGGTCGTCGCGGTGCGCGTCTGCGCCGACGCGGGCTGCGGCGGCGGCGACGGCCTGCGCTGGGGCGAGCGCCGCCTGAAGCCGGGAGTCTGGAACCAGATCGCCTGACCGGGGCCCGTAACCCTGAACTTGTTTCAGGGTCCAGGTCTCCGCCGCCCTGCCCCGTCCGAACTGGATGCTGAAACAAGTTCAGCATGACCGGATGGGGCGACGCCGCTACGTTCCGGCAGACGCTCGAAACCCAGTTCGACGGCGAGGTCAATCCAGTCTGGATTCTTCTCTTCGATAAGGTTGATCTTCCAGCGCCGGTGCCAGCGTTTCAGTTGCTTCTCCCGCGCGATCGCCAAACCCATGTCGCCGAAGGGCTCAAAATGGACCAGACGAAAAACGCCGTACCGGCTTGGAAAGCGCGAGCGGATGCCGCTGCGATGCTCCCAAACGCGCCGCATTAGGTCGGAGGTCACGCCAATGTATATCGTGCCGCGAAACCCGCTCGCGAGGATGTAGACGAACGGGTCACGATCCATGCCGCGATCCTATCAGGGCTCCGGCGTCACCCTGAACTTGTTTCAGGGTCCACGTCTCCGCCGCCCCGCCGCGTCCGAACTGGATGCTGAAACAAGTTCAGCATGACTACGCGGCGATGCCCGTATCGCACTCAGCCGGCGCTTTCCCGCGCGATGATTTCCTCCGCGACGCGGTGGGTGCGGGCGTTGTCGACGTCGATGGCGAGGCGGCCGTCGGCGACGACGAGCGGCCGGACCGGCAGGCCGAAGCGGCGCGAGAAATGGCGGAAAATGCCCTCGAGCGTGGTCAGGTTGAACAGATAGAGGAAGAGCGCGCCGAGGCCGAGCGCGCGCACCGCGTCCTTCTTGCGCTTGGCGAATTGGCCGCCGAGGCGGAAGCTGCCTATGCCCTCATAGGTCCTGGGGCTGTTCAGCCAGAACAGGTTGCAGTTCGAAAAGGCGCCGTCGCGGAAGCGGTAGAAGCGGCGCTGGCCGTCCGGATGCGCGGCGAGGATATCCTCCTTTCGCGCCATCATGATGATGCCCTCGACGTCGCCGCGACCGCCCATCTCCGCCATCGCCCGAAGGCCCTCGGCGGTCATCAGCACGTTGTCCGCGGTGGTCATGAGCAGCGGGAAGCCGGTGGTCCGGCTCGCCTCGATCACGCTGTCGACGAGATTGGCCTGGGCCGGCACCGGCCGCAGGCGCCCCTCGGCATGCATCCGCGCCACCGTCGGCTCGGCGGCGATGTCGGAGAAATCCTCCACCGACACGAAGAGCGGCGATTCGGGCAGCGCCTCGGCGGCAATGCGCAGGACGCGGCCCACCATCGCCTCGCCCGCCACGGGCACCATGGCCTTGAGGCCGGCGCCGGCTTTGGCGGCGAGCGGATCGAGCGCGATCGGGCGGCGCCCGGCGAGGACGAGAACGTTGGGATGGACGGTCATGATGGGGACGCAAAAACCTCACGCGGCGTGGGAGCCGATCGCTTTCTGGCGGCGGCGCTGGACCGATGAACCCAGCCCGATCGCCTCCCGATACTTGGCGACGGTGCGGCGCGCAATGTCGAAGCCCTTGGCGCGGAGCAGCTCGACGAGCTGGTCGTCGGAGAGGATGGCGTGCGGGTCTTCGGCGGCGATCAGCGCGCGGATGTGGCTCTTCACCGCTTCGGCCGACACGGCGTCGCCGCCGTCGTTCGACTGGACGCCGCTGGTGAAGAAATATTTGAGCTCGAAGAGGCCGCGGTCGCAGGCGAGATATTTGTTCGAGGTGACGCGGCTGACGGTCGATTCATGCATTCCGATCGCCTCCGCGACGGTGCGCAGGGTGAGCGGTTTCAGCTGGGCGACGCCGTGGCGGAAGAAGCCTTCCTGCTGCTTGACGATCTCGGTCGCGACCTTGACGATCGTGCGGGCGCGCTGGTCGAGCGCCTTGGTGAGCCAGTTGGCGCTGGCCAGGCATTCGGACAGCCAGGCCTTGGAGCGGCGGTCCGCATTGTCGGTGAGCTCGGCATAATAGCGGCGGTTGACGAGCAGGCGCGGAAGCGTCGCCGAGTTGAGCTCGACCGCCCAGCCGAAGCCGCGGCGCGCGACGAAGACGTCGGGAACAGCCGGCTCGACCCGGTCGGAGCCGGAGAAGCGGCAGCCGGGCTTGGGATCGTAGGCGCGAAGCTCACGGATCATGTCGCCCAGATCCTCGTCGTCGACCCCGCAGATCCGCTTCAGCGCGGAGAGATTGCCCTTGGCGAGATAGTCGAGATTGTCGATCAGCCGCGCCATCGCCGGGTCGTAGCGGTCCGCTTCCTTCGCCTGGAGCGCGAGGCATTCCGCGAGCGAGCGGGCGGCGATCCCGGCCGGATCGAAGGTCTGGACGATGGCGAGGACGCGCTCGACGTCGGCGAGCGGCGCGCCGAGGCGCTGGGCGATGTCGAGCGTCGAGCCGGTGAGATAGCCCGTCTCCTCGATCTGCTCGATGATCTGGCGGGCGATCAGCAGGTCCGCCCCCGACAGCCCTTCCCCGGCCTGGGCGATCAGATGCTCGTGAAGGGTCGGGCGCTCGGCGGCGAAACTGTCGAAATCGGGGCCCTCGCCTTCGCCTGAGCCTCCGCTCCCGGTGAGCCCCTCCATGCCGAGGCCGCCGTCGAGCACCCGGTCGGCGGCGCTGTCCTGGTGGAGATTCTCCTCATTGGGATCGATGTCTAGCGCGGGCTCGCCGCCGAAGCTGTCGGCCCCGGCGGGCTCCCACCCCTCGTCCGAAGCGGCCGCGGGGGCTGCCTCCGGCGCGGCGGCCGGCGCCTCGGGATCCTCGCCGCCGCCCGTCTCCAGCAGCGGGTTGCGCTCGATCTCCTCGGCGATGAAGCTTTCGACCTCGAGGTTGGAGAGCGCCAGCAGCCGGATCGCCTGCTGCAGCTGCGGCGTCATCACCAGCGCCTGGCTCTGCCTGAGGTCGAGGCGCGGCCCGATCGACATCAGCGCGTCGCCCCGACCGTCATTGCGAGGAGCGAAGCGACGAAGCAATCCAGCTTCCGGAAACCCGCCAGTCTGGATTGCTTCGCTTCGCTCGCAATGACGAAGGGGTGCGGCATGCTACAGCTCGAAGCTTTCGCCGAGATAGAGGCGGCGCACCTCCGGGTCGGCGACGAGCTCGTCCGGGCTGCCCGCAAACAGGACTCGCCCGTCGTAGATGATGCAGGCGCGGTCGACGATCTCGAGCGTCTCGCGGACGTTGTGGTCGGTGATGAGGACGCCGATGTCGCGCTTCTTCAGCTCGATGACGAGGTCGCGGATGTCGCCGATCGAGATCGGGTCGATGCCGGCGAAGGGCTCGTCGAGCAGCATGATCGAGGGCAAGGCGGCGAGGGCGCGGGCGATCTCGCAGCGCCGTCGCTCGCCGCCCGAAAGCGCCATGGCGGGCGCGTCGCGCAAATGGGTGATGTGGAACTCGGCGAGGAGCTGCTCGAGCCGTTCCTCGCGCGCCGCCCGCCCTTTCACGGCGACCTCGAGTACCGCCATGATGTTTTGCGCGACGGTGAGGCCGCGGAAGATCGACGTCTCCTGCGGCAAATAGCCGAGGCCGAGGACGGCGCGGCGGTACATCGGGAGGCCGGTAATGTCCTCGCCGTCGAGGAGGATGCGGCCCGCGTCGGGCTTCACCAGGCCCATGACCGAATAGAAGCAGGTCGTCTTGCCGGCCCCGTTCGGCCCGAGCAGGCCGACCACCTCGCCCCGCTCGACGTGGAGCGAGACGTCCTTCAGCACCGTCTTCCTGTCGTAGGACTTCGCGATCGAGACGACCGAAAGGCCGCGCGCCAAATGCGCGAACAGCTCCGCCTCGGGCGGCCGTGCGAGGGGCGCGGCGTCGTTCATCTTGGCCCGAGGCTTAAGCGAAGCGCCGCCCGTCAACAACTGGCAGGCTTTGTGCATGGCCAAAAAAGCGGTGGAGCGTGGCTCAGCCGCCGCGGCGCTGCGGGACGGTGAAGGTGCCGGTGACGCGTCCGCCCTGGCTGGCCGTGCCCGGAGGGCCGCCGCCGTCCATCACGGCCCGGCCGCTGTCGAGGTCGATGGTGAGACGACCGCCCTTCACGGTGGCGTCCCTCTGCACCAGGCTCACCCCGCCGATCAGGGTGATCAGCTTTCGGTCGAGGTCGTAGATGGCGAAATCCCCGCGCGCGCTCTCGCCCGGGCTGCGCAGGCTGACGCCGCCGCTCGCGTCCATCCGGTTTATCTGGATGCCGCGCTGGTTCGAATAAGCAACCGTGATGCGCGCCGCCGTCAGCGTGAGCTCCGCCTGCTTGGCGATCACGTTGCCCGACAGGATGACCCGATCGGCCCGATCCTGAACCTCGATACGCTCGGCGGACCAGTCGACGGGCGCATTGCTGTTGTGGCCGCGCAGTGCCGAGGTCTGTCCGACGGCTGGGTTTCCACCGACGGCAAGTGCAGCCCCACCAATCAGGATCAGAGCGGAGAGTCGCATGCGCGTCATCTGAGCGCCCCTTGATTGATATGCAAGCGGACGCGGCCCTGAAGGACGACCCGCCGCTCGGGCAAATTCACCATCATCGACTGCGCCGTGAAACGCCCCAGGCGCATCTGGCCCTGCACGCCGCCATTGCCCCTCATGACATGCTTGTTCAAATCGATCGCCACATCCCGGGTCTGCAGGCTGTAGCCGTCGGACGCGGTGAACAGGATCGGGCCGAGCACGTCGACCGTCTGCTTGTCCATGTCGTAGCGGCCGCGCTCGGCGGTGAGCGTGGCGGGGCCCTCGTTCAGGTTTATGCGCGCGTCCATGCCCATGATGTCCACCACGGGCTCGCTGGACTTGGCCTGAACGGCCTGCTCGGCGTGGAGCGAGAAAGGCCGGCCCTCGCCGTCGATGCCGCGATATTCCGCAGCCTGGACCTTGAGGCGCTCGCGGGCGACGTCGACCTTGTTCTTGTCGAGGAGGAAGCTGATCTCCTTCTGCTTCGAGAGCGGCGAGACGAGGAGATAAGCGAGCAGCGCCAGGACGCCGACCGGCAGCACGATCTTCAGGAACCGCATCAGCCAGTCGTGGAGGCCGCCGGGCGCGGCCCAGCCGCGCTTGGCGCGGGCCGCCGGAGCTGTGGCTTCAGACATGGGCGAAGATGTCGACCTCCGCCCAGCCCGCGAGGTCGAGCAAAGCCCGGTGGGGCAGGAAGTCGAAGCAGGCGCGCGCGAGCCCGGTCCGACCCTCGCGCTCCAACCGCTCGTCGAGCTTTTCCCTGAGCTCGTGAAGGTAGCGCACGTCGGCGGCGGCATAATCCTTCTGCGCGTCGGAGAGCTCTGGGGCGCCCCAGTCGGAGCTTTGCTGCTGCTTCGAGACGTCGATCTGGAGCAGCTCCTTGACCAGCTCCTTGAGGCCGTGCCGGTCGGTATAGGTGCGGATCAGCCGCGACGCCGTCTTGGTGCAGTAGACGGGCTCGGCCATCACGCCGAGATAGGCGCGCATGATCGCCAGGTCGAAGCGGGCGAAATGGTAGAGCTTGAGGCGGGTCGGATCGGCCAGCACGGCCTTGAGGTTCGGCGCCGCATAATCGCTCTTCGGGCCGAAGCGGACGAGATGCTCGTCGCCGCCGCCGTCCGAAATCTGGACGAGGCAGAGCCGGTCGCGGCCCGGGTAAAGGCCCATCGCCTCGGTGTCGACGGCGACCGGACCCGGCGCGAGCACGCCTTGGGGCAAATCCTCTTCGTGGAAATGGACGGTCATGTCCCGCGCATAGGACGATGCGGCTTAAGGCTCAATGACCCCGCCCGCCGCGCCGTTGCGCGGCCGGCTTCGCATCCGCCGTCGACGGGCGAAGATGTTGAGAGCCTCCACCCCGGCCGAGAAGGCCATGGCGGTGTAGATATAGGCCTTGGGGACATGCACTCCGAACCCGTCCGCGATCAGCACCGCGCCGATCATCAGCAGGAAGCCCAAAGCCAGCATCACCACGGTCGGATTGCGGTTGATGAAGTTGGCGAGCGGATCGGCCGCGAACAGCATGACCGCGACGGCGGCGACCACCGCGACGATCATGATCGGCAGATGCTCGGTCATGCCGACCGCGGTCAGGATCGAATCGACCGAGAAGACGATGTCGAGGAGCAGGATCTGCACGATCGCCGCGCCGAAGCCGAGCGTCGCCTTCGACGTGTCGAAGACGTCGTCCTCGTCGCCCGGATCGACATTGTGATGGATCTCCTTGGTCGCCTTCCAGAGCAGGAAAAGGCCGCCCGCGATCAGGATCAGGTCGCGCCACGAGAATTGCGTCTCGAAAGTGGGGAGACCGTGCTCGCCGGGCGGGCCGGCGAAGCCGAGGTCGAAGACCGGCGCCTTGAGCCCGACCAGCCAGGCTATCGTCGAGAGAAGGACGAGCCGCATGATCAATGCGAGGCTGATGCCAAGCCTTCGGACCTGCTGGCGCTGGGCTTCGGGGAGCTTGTTCGACAGGATCGAGATGAAGATCAAATTGTCGATGCCGAGCACGACCTCCATGACGATGAGGGTGAGCAAAGCCGCCCAGGCCGCCGGGTCGACGATGAGGTTCGCAATGCCGTCCATGTCCGCTCCCGCCGGCCCGTTTCGCCGCCCCTGTAGCACCCCTCTCTCGCCTGCCAAGCCGGGCCGGCAAAAGCGCTCGCCGCTTTGGAGCTTTTCAGCTATACGAGTCGGCAGTGCGCCGTTTTGAGGTGGCGTATGAGACGAGTTGCGCGACAGCCCCGCGCGACGGTCTGACGTAGAGACAGGGGCGCGAAAGTAAGTTTGGGCATGGGTTTCGACAGAGGGCGCCGCGGTGAACGTGGCGGGCGCGGCAGAGACAAGCGCGACGGTTTTGGCGGCGACGACGTTTATTCGGGTGGCGGCGGTTTCGAGGATCGAGGCAGCTATGGCGGCGGCGGACGCGGCGGCTATGGCGGCGGCGGTGGCGGCGGCTACGGCGGCGGCGCCGGCGGGGGGGGCTATGGTGACCGCGGCGGCGGCGGCGGCGGATATCGCGGTGGCGGCGGTGGCGGCGGCAGCGGCTATGGCGGCGGCGGCGGCGGGTTCCGCGGCGGCGGCGGCGGCGGTGGCGGCGGGATGCCCCCCCAGGTCGTCGGCGAGGGCAAGGGCGTCGTCAAATTCTTCAACGCCCAGAAGGGCTTCGGCTTCATCGTCCGCGACGATGGCGGCGAGGACGTTTTCGTCCATATCTCGGCGGTCGAGCAGGCCGGGCTCACCGGCCTGGCCGACGGCCAGCCGCTCGAGTTCACGCTCGTCGATCGCGGCGGGCGCATCTCGGCGACCGACCTCAAGATCGAGGGGGAGCCGCTTCCCGTCACCGACCGCGGTCCGCCGCGCGAGGGCGGGCCGGGCGGCGATCGCGGGCCTCAGCGTCAGCTGACCGGCGAGAAGGCGCAGGGCACCGTCAAGTTCTTCAACGCGATGAAGGGCTTCGGCTTCATCAGCCGCGACGACGGCCAGCCCGACGCCTTCGTCCACATCTCGGCGGTCGAGCGGGCCGGCCTGGTCAGCCTCAACGAGGGCGACCGGGTCGAGTTCGAGCTCGAGGTCGATCGGCGCGGCAAGGCCGCGGCGGTGAACCTGCAGCCGATCCAGTAACTTATCCTCTTCGTGGGACGAAGGAGGCCCGGCCGTTCCCGTGGAGCGGCCGGGCTTTTTCGTGGCGATCAGCCGGCGAGCCGCCAGCGCAGGGTCTCGCCCGCGTGGAAAGGCACCAGGCGACTCCCGGCGGCATCGATCGAGCGCGGCACGCCGACGGGGCCGCGCTCGAGCACCACGCGCTCCTCGTTGACGGGCAGGCCGTAAAAGCGCGCGCCGTTCTCGGAAGCGAAGGCCTCGAGCCGGTCCAGCGCGCCTTCCTCCTCGAAAACCTGCGCGTAGCTCTCCAACGCGAAGGGGGCGTTGAAGATGCCGGCGCAACCGCAGGCCGATTCCTTGTGCTCCACGGCGTGCGGCGCGCTGTCTGTGCCGAGGAAGAATTTGGCCGATCCGGAAGTCGCGGCGCGGCGGACGGCGAGGCGATGCTCCTCGCGCTTCGCGACCGGCAGGCAGTAGAGATGGGGGCGGAGCCCGCCCGCGAACAGCGCGCTGCGATTGATGACGAGATGCTGCGGTGTGACGGTCGCCGCAAGATTGTCGCCGCCCGCCATGACGAAATCCACCGCGTCCGCGGTCGTGATATGCTCGAACACCGCCCTTAGGCCCGGAAAGTCGCGCAGCACCGGCGCGAAGACGCGTTCGATGAAGGCCTTCTCCCGGTCGAACACGTCCACGTCGGGGTCCGTCACCTCGCCATGGACGAGGAGGGGCATGCCGATCCGCTCCATCGCGGCGAGCACCGGCCCGATCGCGCGGATGTCGGTGACGCCCTGCGCGGAATTGGTCGTCGCGTGCGCCGGATACAGCTTGGCGGCGATCCAGGCGCGCCGCTCGAAGCCGGCCGCCAGCTCCTGCGGATCGGTGTCGTCGGTCAGATAGCAGGTCATCAGCGGCGTGAAGCCGGGGCCGGCCGCGGCGACGATCCGGTCGCGATAGGCCTCGGCCGCCGCGGCGCTCGTCACCGGCGGGTCGAGGTTCGGCATGACGATGGCGCGGGCGAACTGGCGGGCCGTATAGGGCGCGACCGCGCTCAGCATCTCCCCGTCGCGCAGGTGGACGTGCCAGTCGTCGGGCCGGCGGAGGGTGATGCTCTGGGCCATGCGCCTTCTGTTTCGCGTGGCTCGTCCCTATCAAGGCGCCATGGCCGCGACCACCCTCGTCGACCGCGCGATCCTGCGCCTCTCGGGCGAGGAGGTGCGCGCCTTCCTTCAGGGCCTCGTCACCAACGACCTCGCCTTGCTGGCTCCGGACAGGCCGCTCTGGGCCGGCCTGCTCACCCCGCAGGGCAAAGCCCTGTTCGATTTCATCCTCTGGGATGGGGGCGAAACGGTGTTGATCGACTGCGAGCGTGAGGCGGCGGGGGAGCTCGCCTCGCGCCTGTCGCTCTACCGTCTGCGGCGGAGGCTCGACATCGAGCCGGTCGCCGGTCTCTGCGTCCATTGGTCCCGCGATGGCGATGAGGGCCTGGCCGACCCGCGGCTCCCCGAGCTTGGGCGACGGTGGCTCGCGGCGCCGTCGGAGCAAGGCGCCGACTGGCGCGGCCACCGCCTCCGCCTCGGCGTCACCGAGGGGCGCGCCGAGCTCGGCTCGGGCGAGACGCTCTGGCTCGAATGCAATGCCGCCGAGCTGAACGGGGTCAGCTTCACCAAGGGCTGCTATGTCGGCCAGGAGAATACGGCGCGGATGAACTACCGGTCGAAGGTCAACCGGCGGCTCGTCGTCGTGCCGATCGACGAGGCCGGCGCGAAAGCGAGGGCGGTTTACCCGGATCTGGGCGTCGCCGTCGAGCACCGCCGGATCGACGCGCTCGGCGGGGCGCTGCGGCCGGCCTGGCTCGAAGCCGCACTCGCCTAGCGGCCGGGACTCACGGCGAGCGGCAGGTCCTCGAACAGGCCCGCCTCGCCGGGTCGGCGCGCGCCCTCGATCTCGAGCATGCGGAACTTGGTCGCGACGCCGCCGGGCGCCGAGAAGCCGCCGCTCCTGCCGCCCGACGCCAGGACTCGGTGGCAGGGGACGAGGATCGGCGCCGGGTTGCGGCCGAGCGCGAGGCCGGCCGCCTGAGCGGCGCCGGGTGCGCCGATCCCGCCGGCGATCTCGCCGTAGCTGCGCACCTCTCCGCACGGTATCGCGCGGGCGGCTTCCCAGACGCTGCGTTCGAAGTCGGAGCCTTCCAGCGCAAGGGGAATGTCGCGGAGGTCAGTCCTCTCGCCGCTGAGCAGCGAGACGACCTTACGCACTGCCTCGCGCACGAAGGCCGGCGCCTCGGTCTCGGCCGCGCCGGGGAAGCGGCGGGCAAGGCTAGCCCGCATCGCATTGTCCGAACTTTCCGGCAGCGCGGCACCCACGACAAAGCCGCCGCGCCACAGGATGGCGCAGCGGCCTATCGCCGTGTCGAATATGTGGAAGCCGGGCGCCGGCTTATTCGTAGTCGCCGCCGGCATTGTTGTTGCGCGGGGGCGCCGCGGCGGTGAGGCGCAACGCCTCGGCCGAGGCGGCGAGCGACATGGCTTCGTCGGGCGCCTCGTCGTCGTCGACCTGGACGCGCTGCAGGCTGGAGATGAGCGATTCCTCGAGGTGCTTCGGCTTCACCGCCTCCTCGGCGATCTCGCGCAGCGCGACGACCGGATTCTTGTCGCGGTCGCGGTCGATCATCAGCTCGGCGCCGCCCGAAATCTGGCGCGCACGCTGTGCCGCGAGCAGGACGAGGTCGAAACGGTTGGGAATCTTGTCGACGCAATCTTCGACGGTAACGCGCGCCATGGGCACTCCGCTGAGCAATGATGCCGGGGGGAAGCCGGGCAGATACGAAGGGGGGGCGCCGATGTCAATGTTCGGCGAAGGGGCTTGCCCTCGTCTGCCGCCCCGCACATGCCGGGTGGAATGACGGATGGACAGGCCGAGCGGACCGTTACGACCCACCAGGTCGGTGGCAACCGCCTCACCCTGCTCGCCGACGGGCCCGAGCGGCTCGAGGCCCTGATCGAGCTGATCGAGACGGCGAAGCAGAACCTCCGCTTCCTCTATTACATGTTCGTCGCGGACGCTTCGGGCACGCGCGTGCTCGACGCGCTGATCGCGGCGGCGGGACGCGGGGTGAAGGTCTCGCTCCTCGTCGACGGCTTCGGATCGCCTGCGAACCTGGATTTCTTCCGTCCGCTGACCGAGGCGGGCGGCTCCTTCTGCCGCTTCAGCCCCGATTACGGCCGCCGCTATCTCCTGCGCAATCACCAGAAGCTGGCGCTCGCCGACGGCCGGCGCGTGATCATCGGCGGCTTCAACGTCTCCGACGATTATTTCGGCACGATCGAGGCCGGGGCCTGGCGCGACGTCGGTCTCACCGTCGAAGGCGACAGCGTCAAATGCCTGACCCGCTATTTCGATTCGTTGTTCAAATGGGCGTCGGAGCCCCGCGCCCGGGTGCGCGACCTCAAGCGCATGCTGCAGCAGAACAGCATAACCGAGGGCGAGCTCCACTGGCTTTTCGGGGGGCCGGCCCGGCGTCTCAGCCCGTGGGCCCGGGCGGTCAGGCGGGACATGAAGAGCGCGAGGCGGCTCGACGTCGTCGCGGCCTATTTCACGCCCAGCCCCGGGATGCTTCGCCGCATCGCCGGGGTGGCGCGCAGGAATGGCGGCGAGGCGCGGGTGCTGACCGCGTCCAAATCCGACAACAATGCGACCGTGGCGGCGGCGCGCAGCACCTATTGGTGGCTGCTTCGTCGCGGCGTCCGGATCTTCGAATATCTCCCGACCAAGATGCATACCAAGCTGCTCGTGGTCGAGAACGTCGTCCATATCGGCTCGGCCAATTTCGACATGCGCAGCCTGTTCCTCAATCTCGAGATGATGCTGCGCGTCGACGACAAGGATTTCGCCTCGGCGATGCGCGCCTTCGTCGACGGCGAGGTCGCGGCGTCGGCCGAAGTGACGCTCGCCGGCCACAGGAAGCAGCGCACCTTGCTCAACCGGCTGAAATGGGCGCTCGGCTATTTCATCGTCGCCGTGGCCGACTTCCGCCTCACGCGGCGGCTTAACTTCAAGGACGTGGTGAAGAGCGGCTAGCGCCAGGCCCAGAACAGGGTGGCCGGCGGAATGTTGAACCATTCGAAGCCGCGATCGATGCGATCGAAATGGGGCGAGATGAAGTTCAGCACCTTGGGCGAGAATTGATAGACGAGGAACGCGCCGCCCGGACGCAGCGCCTCAGCGGTCTCCTCCGCGATGCGCGGGCCGACGCCTGTCGGCAGGGTCGAGAAAGGCAGGCCGGACAGGACGTAATCGGCATGGTCGAACCCGAAATTGGCCATGATCGTGCGAACGTCCGCGGCCGAGCCGGTCACCGCCCGCAGCCGCGAATCGCGAATCTTGCCGTTGAGGTAGGCCGTGAAATCGGGGTTGGTGTCGATCGTCAGAAGGATCGCGTCGGGCGCCATCTTCTCGAGCACGCGCTCGGTGAAGGTGCCCACACCCGGCCCGTATTCGACGAACAATTTGCAGTTCGCCCAGTCGACCGGCGCGAGCATCTTCTCGATCAGCACCTTCGAAGACGGGATGATCGATCCGACCATCACCGGATGCTTGACGAAGCCCTTGAGGAACATGAGCCACGGCCCGCCGGCCGCGCCGCGGCGCGCATAGGCGCGGGTCCGTTGAGCCTGTTCGCCGGGCATAGTCATCGGGCTTTCCTGGAAAGAAGGTTGTGCGTCGTTGGCAAAACAACGCTCCAATGGCAAGGGCGAGGCGTCCGCCACCGGCCTTTGGGTCGAAACGGGACGAAGCGCTTCTTTTCCGGGACCTTTTCGCGATGAACGCCCCTTCGGCCCTGTCCCGCGAGCGTTTCGCCTTGCTTTTCGCGGTGATGCTCGTCGCGGCTTCGGGCAATACGGCGATGCAATCGCTGATGCCGGCGATCGGCCGCGAGCTCGGCGTGGCGGACCTCTGGGTCGCGGTCGCCTTCTCGCTCTCGGCGGTGATCTGGGTGCTGATGGCGCCGCACTGGGCGCGCCGCGCCGACCACAGGGGCCGGCGCGCGCTGATGCGCCTCGGCCTCTACGGCTTCATCGCCTCGGCCCTGGTCTGCGGCGGGATCCTCGCCCTCGGCCTCCACGGGCTCATCGAAGGAACCCTGGTCTTTCTCATCTTCGTCTTCGGCCGCGCGATATACGGCGCTTTCGGGTCCGCCTCCCCGCCCGCCGTCCAGGCATACATTGCCGCGCGCACCGAGGGCGAGCAGCGCACCGCCTATCTCGCCGCTTTGGCATCCTCGTTCGGCCTCGGTACGATCATCGGGCCGGCCGTCGCGCCTCTCTTCATCTTCGAGCCGCTCGGTCTCTCCGGCCCGCTCATCGTCTTCGCGGCGATCGGCCTCGCGGTGCTCGCCGCGCTGATCCTCCGCCTCCCCGACGACACGCCGCGCTCGGCCGCGCGCGGCCAGGTGGCCGCCTACCCGTCGATCGGCGGCGTCGGGGTCTCCACGGCGCGCGCGGCCGAAGGCGAGGATGCGGCTTTGCGCTGGCGCGACCCGCGCGTCCTCCCCTGGCACCTCACCGGAGTCGCCGGCGGCCACGCCCAGGCGGCCGTGCTCGGCGTGATCGGCTTCCTCGTCATCGATCGCTCGGGCGTGCCGCTCGCCGAGGCGCAACAGTCGATCGCGATCGTGCTGATGGCGGGCGCCGCGGCGAGCCTGCTCGCCCAATGGGGCCTCATTCCCTTCCTCTCGCTGAGCCCGCGCCAGCTCGTCGTCTGGGGCGCGCTCCTCGCCGCGGCGGGCAGCGCCGCGACCGGCCTGGCAACGACCATGTACGGAATCACGATCGCCTTCGCGCTCGTCTCGCTCGGCTTCGGCCTGTTCCGGCCGGGCTTCACCAGCGGCGCCTCGCTCGCCGTGAACCTCGCCGAGCAGAACGCCGTCGCGGGGATGGTCACGTCCGTGAACGGCGTCGCCTATATCGCCGCCCCCGCGCTGGGCGTCGCGCTCTACGGCCTGTGGAAGCCGCTCCCCTTCCTGGCCTGCGCGGCCGGCCTGCTGATGCTGGCGGCGTGGGTGAGGCTGCGGCTCCGCGCCTGAGAGGGACTGGAGGGCGTGAAGTTCATGAAATGCCGGGCAGGATTTCATTGTGGCCTTCCGCGGAGGCGGCCGCATCGCCTGCCGGTCTAGCGGGGGAGCGGCCTCGATCCGCACCGCGCTCCGCCCGCCCGCCTTCTTGACGAGCCGGTGCCAGACGAGCGCGGGGCGGGTCGTCCCGCGCGGCCGCGCGGCGAGGATCGAATCCCAGGCCGCGGCGAAGCTCCCGGCGCCTTTGCGCCGCTTCAGACGGTAAGCGCTTGCGCGACTCATCCCGGCGGCTTGGGCCGCTCGGCCGACGCACGCGCTCCCGGTCAGGGCCGCGAGAAACGCCCGCTGCCGCTCCACGGTCCACCCGTCCCGACGAGTGCGGGTCGAAACGGCGGTAAAGAGGAGCGTGGCGGGAGGCTCGCGCATCTTTGGCCTAGAACATAACTGGAACAGAGAGTCAAGGTCTTTCCCGCCGAACGGAGATGCCGGAGCGCACAGTCTAAGCGGCCACCCGGGGGTATTCGTCGTACGTCCGGCCGCGCAAACTTCGGCCGGACGCCTTCTTGTCAGGTCCCCCCCACTGTTTGAAAAAGAACGCCGCGCCGGCCCGGCGACATGACCGCCGAATCTCCTCTACCCAGTGGGCTTTCATTTCCCTGGCCCCCGGACCCGATTCTCCGCCGACAATCGCCCAGTGGATGCCAGCCAGGTCCAAGTCGCCGACGGACCCGATAAGTGGCTCGAATGAGATGAAACGCACGGCGTTTGGCACCCCTAGCAGATGCTCAATCCGGGCCGTAGCAGCCGAATCTTCAACAGATGTCCCAACCCATACGTGGTTGAGCGGCTGCAAGGTTCCCGCAGCGAAGAGTCCGGCCATCCGCTCTGGTCGCTTTGTGAGTACTTGAAACTGGTGCTGGGGGCAGCGCCGCATGACGGCCCACACGCGCTCGATGAATTCGGTCGGCACGCCCTCATGGAAGAGGTCAGACATCGAGTTGACGAACACGCGTCGACCACGTCGCCAACCCAAGGGTACCTCCAATGCATTGAAGTCCAGGTTGATGCGCCCCGTCCAAACGGCGCGCCCACCGCTCCGCCGAGTAGTCCCGATGTATTTTTTGAGCGCCATTGCCTGGAGCCGGCCTGCCATCCGCATAGCATAGCAATTCGTGCACCCTGCCGAGGCCAGGCTGCATCCCGCGACGGGATTCCACGTCACGTCGGTCCACTCGATGTTCGTGACACCGGCCATCTATTTCAACACCGCCGTAGCCAGCCGTTTCGCCAACGTATTGGCTTCCGCTCGGGGGTTCGCGCAGGCAAAGACAAGGGAGAACTCATGGAGGCCGCCTCTACCAAGCGGGAGTGACTTGTCCAGAACTCCGCCCTCGAAGACGCTTGCAAGCTGCCGTACCGCCACCTTTTCGAACCACGCCGCATTGGCGACCTTCCGAACGGCCGGCTCTACGGGTCCGAAGAGATCGGAATCCTCACTGGGAGCCTCTGCGACGGCAGCTCGCCAATCTCTTGTGCCAAGGAGCTCGTCGATCCTCGTCCCCCCGGGTCCAAGGATGGAACCATCGGCTCGTACCTGACGGCTCATGGCTAGCACAGGGACGAGGTACCAGAGGTCCACTGCACGCGTTTTTGCAAGAGCGCGAACCATATTGAAGCTCATCTGGAGGCCGAAAGGATCGAGGAACACGACAGCTCGCGTACGCCGCCAGTTGGTTACCTCACAGAGCGAAGCGAGAGCCCGGTTCGCGTCCGAGTGCCATATGGTCACTCGATCCTGTAGGTGGCTGTGGTGCCTCTGAACAACCGTCTCGAGTGATCGAACGTTCGATCGCTTCGTATCGTTCAAAATGTAGCGGTCGAAAGGCGGTTGCACCTCGAGCGCGCGCACGGCGGATCCGACCGTGATGTCCTCTACCTCCAGAAGCAGCGTTTGGCTTTGATCCCGCTTCGCAGTTGAAGCGCCCGAGCCCGCGCAGGCATCCACATACAAGAGCTCGAACGACTGCTTTTTTAACGCGGTCGTGAAGGCAGACAGATATTTCTGGACGGTTTGGAGCTTTCGCTCCGTGTGCGCACTTCCGAACTGTTGCGGCGTCGAATTCATGCTCTCGCCCCACAAGAACACTTGTGGAACTACAGGATTGCTGCCTGAGGAGCAATCCGATTGGATTAGCTAGCCATCACCCCTTCGGCCCCCTCGGCGTCAGCATGCCCGGGCTGATGAA
>DATAIU010000058.1:0-60227 GCA_036262495.1 Allosphingosinicella sp. | reverse complement strand
ACGACGGGCCGCCTTACGCCAACGGCGACATCCATATCGGCCACGCGATGATGAAGACGATCAAGGACTTCATCCTCCGCTCCCAGACCCTGCTCGGCAAGGACGCGCCGTTCGTGCCGGGATGGGACTGCCACGGCCTTCCGATCGAGTGGAAGATCGAGGAGCAGTATAGGAAGAAGAAGCTCGACAAGGACCAGGTGCCCGCCCGCGAGTTCCGCGCCGAATGCCGCGCTTATGCCGAGCATTGGATCCAGGTCCAGCGCGAGCAGTTCATCCGCCTCGGAATCACTGGCGACTGGGACGACCCCTATCGGACGATGGACTTCACCTCCGAGGCGAAGATCGCCGAGGAACTGCTGAAGCTCGCCGAAGCCGGCAAGCTCTACCGCGGCGCCAAGCCGGTGATGTGGAGCCCCGTCGAGAAGACGGCGCTGGCCGAGGCCGAGGTCGAATATGAGGATATCGTCTCGACGCAGATCGACGTCGCGTTCGAGATCGTCGAGAGCCCGATCCCGGAGCTGGTCGGCGCCCATGCGGTGGTGTGGACGACGACGCCGTGGACGATCCCGGTCAACCAGGCGATCGCTTATGGGCCGGACACGGATTATGCGCTCGTCCCGGTCGACGGTCGGAAAATACTGATCGCTCGCCAACTAGGCGAAGAGGTCGGTAAGCGGTTCGGCCTGGACTATAACGTGCTGGACTACTTCGACGAGCATTACTCTGGTCCGAACGGAGAGATGAAGGGTTTCATCTCTGGCTCGGAACTCGCCGGCACGGTCGCCCGCCATCCCATGCACTCACTCGGCGGCTTCTTCGCCAAGCCCCGCCCCTTCCTGCCCGGCGACTTCGTCACGACCGACCAGGGCACGGGCCTCGTCCACATGTCGCCGGACCATGGCGAGGACGATTTCCTGCTCTGCAAGGCGCACGGCATCGACCCCGTCTTCGCGGTCGAGGCGGACGGGCGCTACCGGGCGGACTGGGAATGGCTCGGCGGCCAGGGCAGCGTCATCAACGCCAAGTTCAACGCGCCCGACGGGCCGATCTGTTCGCACCTGCGCGAGGCGGGCGCCCTGCTCGCCGCGAGCGCCGACTTCGAGCACAGCTACCCGCACAGCTGGCGGTCCAAGGCCAAGATCATCTTCCGCTGTACGCCGCAATGGTTCATCCCCATGGACGGCAGAAAACCCTCCCCCCTTGTGGGGGAGGGCAGGGAGGGGGGTGCGACGGCGCAGCCCTCGCGCGCTCCCCTGGAGCGCACCCCCACCCCCACCCCTCCCCACAAGGGGGAGGGGCTTACGCTGCGCGCGGCGGCGCTGAAGGCGATCGACGACACGCGCTGGGTGCCGGAGAAATCGAAGAACCGGATGCGCTCGATGGTCGAAGGGCGGCCCGACTGGGTGCTCTCGCGCCAGCGCGCCTGGGGCGTGCCGATCCCGCTCTACCTCCACAGGAAGACGGGCGAGTATCTGAAGGACGCCGGCGTAAATTCCCGCATCCTGCGCGCTTTCCACGAAGGGGGCGCCGACGCCTGGTTCGACGCCGACCACCAGGCCCTGCTCGGCAACGGCTACAAGCTCGAGGATTACGAGCCCGTCAGCGACATCCTCGACGTCTGGTTCGACAGCGGCTCGACCCATGCCTTCGTCGTCGAGGCGCGCTACGGCCAGGACGCACGCGCAGACCTCTATTGCGAAGGCTCGGACCAGCATCGCGGCTGGTTCCAGGCGAGCCTGCTCGAAAGCTGCGCAACGCGCGGCCGCGCGCCGTTCGAGGCGGTCCTCACCCACGGCTTCGCGCTCGACCAGAACGGCCGCAAGATGTCGAAGTCGATCGGCAACACCGTCGATCCGCTCGCCATCATCCGCGACAGCGGCGCCGACATCCTCCGCCTCTGGGTCGCCTCGACCGACTATTTCGAGGACGTGCGGATCGGCAAGGAGGTGCTCGCCGGCACGTCCGACGCCTATCGCAAGCTCAGGAACACCTTCCGCTATCTGCTCGGCGCGCTGGCCGATTTCGACGAGGCGGAGCGCGTCCCGCCCAGCGAAATGCCGGAGCTCGAGCGCTGGGTCCTCCACCGGCTCGCCGGAATCGACGCGGAGCTGCGCGAGGCCGCGGCCGATTTCGACTTCAACCGCTACACGCGCGCGCTCACCGCCTTCGCCAACGAGGACCTGTCGGCCTTCTTCTTCGATATCCGCAAGGACAGCCTCTATTGCGACGCGCCGACTTCGCCGAAGCGTCGCGCCTATCGCACCGTCCTCGAAACGGTCTTCCAGGCGCTGGCGCGCTGGCTGTCCCCGATCCTCTGCTTCACGACCGAAGAGGTCTGGCAAACGCGTTACCCCGACGAGGGCGGCTCCGTTCACCTGCTCGAATGGCCCGAGATCGACCCCGCCTGGCGCGACGCGGGGCTCGACGCCAAATGGGCTCTGATCCGCGCGACCCGCGAGCGCGTGACGGAAGCGATAGAGCCGCTCCGGCGCGAGAAGGCGATCGGGTCGAGCCTCGAGGCTAAGGTGCTCTATCCGATGGTGGAGAACAGCCTGCTCGACGAGACGCTCGACGAGCTCGCCGAAATCTACATCGTCTCGGAAGTGAGCCCCGCCGACGTCGAGGAAGTCGAAGTGGCGAGGACGGAAAATTCGAAATGCGGGCGCTGCTGGCGGCATCGGCCCGAAGTGGCCGAGGACGGCGGACTGTGCGCCCGCTGCGAGGGGGTGGTGAATGGCTGAAGTGAATGCGCGCGACGGCGACGGGGTCCGCGCGAACCGCAGGCTCGGCCTCGCAATCGCGGCCGGCGTCTTCGTGACCGACCAGCTGGTCAAGTGGGTCATCACCCACGTCATCAGCCTGGAGGCCCGCGGCGAAATCCATCTCGTTCCCTTCTTCACCCTGCGCTGGGTGCCCAACCGCGGCGTCTCGATGGGTCTCCTGACGGCCGGGAGCGAGACGACGCGCTGGCTGCTCGTCGGCCTCACCGCCGCGATCGCCGGGTTCGTCAGCTACTGGCTGTGGCGCGAGAAGAAGCGCGAGGATACGATCGCGCTGGCCTTCGTCCTCGGCGGCGCGCTCGGCAACATCCTCGACCGCGTCCGGCTCGGCTACGTCGTGGACTTCGCCGATTTGCATTTCGGCGAGGTCCATCCCTTTTTGGTCTTCAATGTCGGCGACGCAGCGATTACCATCGGCGTATTGCTGCTGCTCGTCCGCGCGCTTCTGACGCGCGAACGCAAGCCGCCCCAGGAGGAAATCTGACCATGCGTATCGTGAAGCTCGCCCTCGGCGCCTCGGCGGCCGCCCTGTTCCTCTCGGCCTGCGGCCAGGGCGTCCTCGGCCGCGAGCGGCCCGACGAATTCGCGGTGACGCGCAACGCCCCCCTGGTGATCCCGCCGGATTATGCCCTCACCCCGCCCAAGAACGGCGAGCCGGCCCCGGCCAGCGACGCCCGCTCGCAGGCCCTCGAAGCCTTGTTCGGCGGCCCCGCGCCGCGCAGCAGCAGCGAGCGCTCGATGCTCGACGCCGCCGGCGGCGATCGCGTCGCCCTCGGCGCCCGATCGGTCGCCGGGGATCCCAACACGCAGGTTGTCGACAAGGGAACGGTCACTCAGACGATACTCGCCGCGCCGGCCGGTCCCGGCCGCGACGCGACGGTCACGACGCCGCAATAGTCAAAAGCTGAAGCCCAGCGAGAGGACGAGCCCCGCGTCCTGGCCGGGCAGCGGAGCGAGGTCCGTGTCGACGTAGCGCAGGCCCGCCTCGAGCGGCCCGAAATCGTAGCGGGCGCCGAACGACCAGTTCCAGTAGCGGCCGAACGCCCCGGCATCCTGCCGGCCTGCACCCGCGATGAGCGTCAACGGGGTCGCGGGGATGCCGGCCTCGACCTCGCCGAACAGATAGAGCCGGTCCTCGCCGCCGATCGCGTCCTGCGCCCAGGCATATTTGGCGCCGAGCGTCGCTTCGACCGGGCCCAGCGTGTGTGAAACCGAGGCGTAGGGCTCGAAATGGTCGGCGCCGCCGCTGCCGCCCGGAAAGACGTAATAGAGCATGCCGACGTCCACGGCCGTGCCAAGGCCGAGATTGGCGCCGTAGCCCGCATAGAGATCGACCTCCGCCTCCGCGCGCGAGGCGAAGCGGTGGAGGCTCGTCCCTCGCGCCCCGCCATAGAATCCGCCCGGCGAGGAGATTGTCAGCTGCGCCTGCAGGGCCGGGTCCTCGTCGGAGCGCGAAATTCCCCGGAACCGATAGTCGGAGAGCAGGATCACGTCGCCGCTTATGCTGAGGCCCTTGTCGGGCGCTGCGACCTCCTCGCCCTCGTCTGACTGCGCGAAAGCCGGGGGGGCCAGGAGGAGCGGCAAAGCGAGGAGGAAGGCCAAGGCTTTCATCCCGTCCCCCTGCCCGAGGGTGGCGTGTGCCGCAACGCCATTAGCCGTTCCTTAGGCCCCACGGGCTATTCCCGCCGCGTGACGCAGCAGCAACCGCCTCCCTACGTTCCCGGATGCGCCGACGCCGGTGCGCAGGTCGCGCGCCTGCGTGAGGTCCTTGCGCTGATCGACGAGCTCGCCGGGCGGGCACGGCGCGGGCCTCAGGACGACATGCTCGACGACGCCGCACGCCTCAGCTCGGCCTATGACCACGCCCTGCCGATCGACCAGAAGAGGTTCGACGCTTTCGCTTCGGAGACGGGGCGCTGGGCCACCGCGGGGGTCCAGACCCTGCTCAAGCTCGACGAAGGCGGCTTTCCCGTGCGAGCGGCCGCGACCCGTCTTGCCGAGGAGCTCGAAAAGGCGCTGCGGCGTCTCTCTCAGCGGCTCCCCGGCTGATCCTCGGCCGGAAGCGGCCCCGGCCAGTCCTTGATGTGGAGGTCGCGCTGCGGGAAGGGGAGCTGGATATCGTTCTCCTTGAACAGCTCCCACACGCGGTTGAGGATTTCGGAGCGGACGGTGCCCACGCCCCCTTCGGGATCGGCGATCCAGATCAGTATCTCATGGTCGACGCTGCTCTCGCCGAAGGCCACCAGCCAGACGCTGGGCGGCCGGGTGTCGAGCACCCGCTTCGATTCTGTCGCCGCCTGGATCATCAGCTTCTGCGCGAGCGCCAGGTCGCAATCGTAGGCGACCCCGACCGGGATGTGCACCCGCACGTCGCGGCTCGAATAGGACCAGTTCTCGACCTCCTGCGTCATCAGATTCTCGTTCGGGATCAGATGCTCCTTGCCGTCGCGGGTAACGATCGAGACGGCTCGCACCCCGATCTTCGTGACGTGGCCGAAGCTGTCGCCGACGACGATCACGTCACCCGGCTTTATCGAGCGGTCCATCAGCAGGATGATGCCCGCGATCAGGTTGCCGAAGGTCTTCTGGAGGCCGAAACCGACGGCGAGGCCGAAGGCGCCCGAGAAGACGGCGAGCGCCGTGAGGTCGATGCCGAGCAGGTCGATGCCGATGAAGAAAGCCGCGACGACGATCGCCACTCCCGCCAGCTTCTGCGCCAGAAGCTGCTGCGTCGCGTCGAGGCCGCTCGCGCGCCGGATCGAGTGGCCGACGACGCGGTTCAGAAGCTTCACGAGCGCGTAGAGCGCGACGACCGTCACCAGCGCCTGGAAGAGGGTGAGGAGCGAAACCCTGTGGTCGCCGACCGAGAAGCCGACGCCGTCGAGCGTGTCGGTGATCGGCTTCAGCCCGCCGACGGCGCGGGCGAGCAAAGCGACGAACGTCAGCCCGGCGAGCAGCGCCGCGACCCAGCGCGGCATGTTGAGCCCGCGCACGAGGCCCGAGACAAAGAGGGCCGCCCAGCCCGCGAGCGCGGCCCCGAGCACGATCGCGCCAAGGGGCCGCCAAGGGTCGGCGTTGAGGACCAAAGCGACGAGCAGCGCGCCCGTCGCATGGCGGATCATCCCGCACAGGCGCAGGCCCAGCCGCTCCCCGCGCGTTCCCGCCCGCCGCTGCCACAGGACGGCGAGCTTCGGCCCGGCCCAGCGGCCGAGGAGCCACGCGAGGCCGTACACCGCGGCGATCACGACGAGGGCCGCCGCCGCGGCAACCCAGTCGCCATAGGTCGGCCAAATGACGCCCATGCCCTCGGCGATCCCCCTCACCGGGCCCCTCCGTAGCGCGCCAGGCCGGCGGCAAGATCCTCGATCAGGTCGTCCACGTCCTCGAGGCCGATGTGAAGCCTGACCAGCGGTCCTTCCGCCTGCCAGCGCGTCGCGGTCCGGATGCGACCCGGATCGGCCGGCAGGGCCAGGCTTTCGAACCCGCCCCAGCTATAGCCGATGCCGAAAAGCTCGAGCCCGTCGACGAAGGCGTCGCGATCCGCGTCGCTGCCGCCGGCGAAAACGAAGGAGAAGAGACCGCTCGCACCGCGATAGTCGTGCACCCAGAGCTCATGGCCGGGGCAGGTCGGAAGCGCGGGATGGAGGACCCGCGCAACCTGCGGCTGCTCCGCCAGCCAGCGCGCGACCTTGAGCGCGCTCTCCTGATGACGGGCCAGCCGAACGCCGAGCGTGCGCAGGCCGCGCGCGGCGAGGAAGGCGTCGTCCGGGCTCGCCTGCTGCCCGAAGGCGCGGCTCGTCTTCTCAAGCGCGGGCCAATGTTCCGCACTCGCCGTCACCGATCCCATCATCACGTCGGCATGGCCGACGACATATTTGGTGCAGGCGAGAATGGCGAGGTCGACCCCGGCGGCGAGGGCCTGAAAGAAGAGCGGCGTCGCCCAGGTGTTGTCGAGCAGCGTCACGAGCCCGCGCGCCTTCGCCGCCCGGCACAGGCCCGGCACGTCCTGCACCTCCATCGTCAGCGAGCCGGGGCTTTCCATGAACAGCGCCCGCGTCCGCTCGCCGATCAGGACATCGATCCCGTCCCCGACGAGCGGATCGTAATAGCGCGTCGCTATGCCGAGCCGGGCGAGGACATCGTCGCAGAAGGCGCGCGTCGGGCCGTAGACGCTGTCGACCATCAGCAGCTCGTCGCGGGGTTTCAGGACCGACATAAGGGCCGTGGCGATCGCGGCGACCCCGGAGGGGAAGAGCCGCGTGCCGCCAGCGCCCGGTTCGAGGTCGGTCAGCGCCTCGGCAAGGGCCCAGGTCGTCGGCGTGCCGTTGCGGCCGTAATGAAGCCGGCCATCCTCCGGAGGATAAGCGGCGCGCATTTCCGCGACGCTGTCGAACAGCACGGTCGAGGCGCGCCAGACCGCCGGATTGACGAGGCCCTGCGTCCACTCCGGACGCCGGCCGCCCTCGACTAAGGCGGTGTCGGGCCGGCGGGGCCGTTTGCCGCTCATGCCGCGCCCGTCGCCTTGGGCGTGGCGGGGTCAGCGCCCCACTCCGACCAACTGCCGTCGTAAAGCTCGACATCGTCCTTGCCGAGCAGGTGCGCGCCGAAAAGGACGACAGCCGCGGTCACTCCCGAGCCGCAGGTCGTCACCATCGGCTTTTCGAGATCGATCCCGGCCTCGGCGAAGGCCGCACGAAGCTCTGCGCCCCGCTTCCAGCTGTTGTCGGCGTTGAAGAGCCTGCCCTGCGGCAGGTTCCTCGAGCCCGGGATATGGCCCGCCGCGAGGCCGGGCCGCGGCTCCGCCTCCTCCCCGGCAAAACGCGCCGGGCTTCGCGCGTCGACGATCTCGTGGCTGCCGGCCTCGATCAGGCCCAGCATCCTGGGCTTGTCGGCGACTCCCGCGCGGTCGAGCGACGGTGTGAAATGGCCCTGCGCCGTCCGCGGCCTCCCGCATTCGAGCGGCCGGCCCTCCGCCCTCCATTTAGCCAGCCCGCCGTCGAGGATGGCGACACGGCGCATCCGGAAGCGCTTCAGCATCCACCAGATGCGCGCGGAGGTGTGGAGCGGCGAATTGTCGTAGACGACGATACGATTCCCGTCCCCGACGCCGAGCGCGCGCATGCGCCTCGCCAGCAGCGCTTCGCTCGGCAGCATGTGCGGATAGGGGCTGTCCGGGTCCGACACTTCGTCGAGGTCGAGGCGAAGCGCATCAGGGATATGCGCCTTCTCATATTCGGCCCGGGCGTCGCGGCTTTCAGCGGGCAAAAACCAGGTCGCGTCGATGATCCGCAGGTCTGGGGCGCCGGCTTCGCGCGCCAGCCATTCCGTCGAGACGAGATCGTCCATCGCGCGTGTCAACGCCGGATCACGCCGAGCCGCTCCAGCGTCTCGAGATAGGCGGCGACCTCCTCGGGCGGCGCCGGCCCAACCGAGGCCGCGAGCGCGTCGCGTATCTCCTGGACGGTCCGCTTGCCGTCGACCAGGTTCAACGTCTCGTAGCCGTAGCTCGGCCCGTCCCAGACCGCCTCCCGATCAAGCAGGGCCGGCCGCTTTAGACCCGCTCGTTTCAGATGATCGTCGAGCCACGAATAGCCGAAGCCGTCCATCGGGCCCTTGAGGCCCGGCTTTCGGCGATACACGAGGGTGCTTGGTGCCGATGTCGCGGGTGGAGCGCGCATCGCGGCGACGTTCGGCGGGGCCATCCAGTCATTCGAGGGGCTCAGACCGAACGCCACAAGCGAAGATTGCACCCCCCGCTCGAATGCCCATTCCTGATGAGCGAGGTTCGCGCCTTCGCTTTCATCGAGACCGCCCCAGCTATTGTAGGACATCCGCAAGCGCCCGAGCTGCTCCGGCATGACCGTCCGCCACAGCTTCGACACGCCAGCCTGGTCGAGATTCGCCAGATACCAGGCCGAAGCCGCGGCGATGAACATCGCCCGCTTCATCTTCGTCGGGTCGAGATTGGCGGGCACGTCCTTGTTCGTGTGGATGTAGATGTCGGGCCAGTCCGCGATGTAGACGACGGGCACCCGCCAGCTTCCCTCCGCCCAGACCTGGTGGTCGGATCCTTCGGAAAACCCCCCGATTTTCGCGAGCAGGGGATTCCTCGTTCCCTCGGCGTCGAGAAGCGGGAAGGCGGCCTCGCCCGTGTCGGCGGAGCGCGTCGCCTGCGCGTCGACCCAGCGCGCGATCGCGAAGCCGACGTCGGAGACGAAGCTCGGCAGGCTCGGCGGCGAGCCCTCGACCTTGAGACGGCCCTTCGTGACGTCCGTATTGCCGCCGATCATGTCGAGGTGAATCGTCGCCAGCGTCCGCGTCGCGAACTCGGGCCGAGCGTTCAGAAGCGCGATCGTGCACTCTATCTCGCAGGGCCAGATGAAGCGGATCGTCCGTCGCGGCTGCGCCAGCTTCTTCTCGGCGATCAGGCGGTTGAGGGTGCGCGCGATCTCCAGAATGCCGGCGCAGCCGCTGGCATTGTCGTTCGCCCCGGGCGAGGGATGGTCGAGGTGGCAGGAAAAGACGATCTCGTCCTTCTCGCGGCCGGGGACGGTTGCCGTCGGGATCAGATAGGCGCCGCCAGTGCGCCCCGCCTTGACGTCGGCGCGCAACCGCACGGCCTCCCCTCTGGCTAGGCGCGCCTGCCAGCCATGGGCGCGGGCCGGCGAGACCATGAACGCGAAGGCAGGGTCCTGCCAGGTGTCGAGATGGCCCCAGCGGATCAGGCTCTGGTCCTCGCCCCACCAGCCGCTCTTCTGGTTCTGCGCCCAGGAGACGATGCCCGCCGCGCCGCGCTCAGTCACGGCGAGATGGGCGACCGCGCCCGGCTGCGACGACGTCAGGACGAGCTTCCCGCGCACATCCTTCCCGTCATAATCCTTGGCCGACGTCCCTCCCCCCACATCGATCAGCTCGGCCTCGGCGCGCCCGCTGACGCTGTCCTGGGCGAGCGTGATCGGCTCGTCGGCCCAGGACGCGATGCGCTCGGCGTCGCGCCAGGCTCCACCCTGCTGTTCCTGCTCCCAGAGCTCGGCAAAGCTCGCGTTCCAAGCCGGACGCGACCGCTGGGTGCCGTAGAAAATCTTGCCGTCGGCAGGCAGCGAGAGGAGCTCCACTCCCGAGAGGCCGTAGTCCCGAAGGCGGTCGCGGATCGTCTCAGCAGCCGCGCGATAGCCTTCCGAGCCGCGCATGCGGTGATGAAGCGAAAGCGCCTGGACGGTGCGCTTAGCGGCAGCGCCGGAAAGCTCGGCTCCGATCGCCGCTGCCTGGTCCTTTCCGATCAAGGGCGGCACGTCGTCGGGCCTCGGCGCGGCCGCGAGCAGCAGGAGAAGCGGGGCGAGGCGGCGGATCATCGGCTACTCCGCTTGGGGCCTGCTCTCCTTGTCGCGCGCGCTTTCCCTTGTCCAGCGCCGGTCAGGCGGCGCGGTCGCCGCGCTCCTTGAAGGCGAAGGTCAGCATCGCCGTCCCGATCGCCGCCGAAAGGACGATGTGGATCGCCTCGCGGGCGCTGACGAACTCGAACATGGCGACGAAATAGACGCCGATCGCGGCCCCGACCGCGGCCCAGAAGCCGTAGACATAGGCCATCGTCCGGTTGCGCCGGGTGAGCTCGTCGTTGAGCAGGGCGCGGACGGCACGGCTCCGGAACAGCGCGCCGCCGGTCGCGAGCAGCAGGAGCAACGCCAGCACCCAGACGAACCAGGCCGAGATCTTGAACCGGTCGACGGCGCGCAACGCGCCCTCATGGGACGGGGCGTAGAAATGCGTCTGCCACAGGATGAAGAAGACCGCCTGCACGAAGAAGATCCGCACGCGCCGCTTGCCGAACCGCTCGGCGGCTTCGACGTCCGCTATGTCGCTCATGTCCCTGACCCCTCTTCCCCATGGCCGTCGTCGAAGATCGCCTCGATCGGCACTTCGAACAGCCGGCTCAGCCTGAAGGCGAGCGGCAGCGAAGGATCGTATTTGCCGGTCTCTATGGCATTGACCGCCTGGCGCGAGACGCCGAGCCGGCTGCCCAGCTCCGCCTGGCTCCAGTCGCGTTCCGCCCTCAGGACCTTCAGACGATTCTTCACCCCGCCTCCTTCCCGGCCGGTTTAGGCGGGAGGAAGGCCTATGTCAACTAAACCTTACATTCAGACAGGTTCGCCTGTCACCGGCTCCGGATGAAAGCCCTGATGTCGCGCGCGAGCTGCGCCCGGTCCTCGTCGCGGACGTACATCATGTGGCCCGAACCGTAATAGCGATACTGGATGCGGTCCTGCGGGATTCCGGTTCGGCTCAGCGAATATTCGGCGCCGAAGAAAGGCGTCGCGAAATCGAAATAGCCCTGGCCGACGAACACGCGCAGGCCGGCATTCTCGCGCATCGCCCGCCCTATGTAGGGCGCGACGTTCTTGTAATATCTGGATTCACCGCCCTGGTCCGCGAGCTCCCAGTCCCAGTCGCGCACGCCACCGATCGTCGAATATTGGCGGTCGGTCCGGAACTTGAGGCCGTCGCGGACCCAGGCGTTGAGGGCCGCAGTATAGCCCGCGTCGATCCCGTAGAAGCTCGGGTCGTTGTCGGGAGTTTCGCCGGCATTGTCGTAGTCGCGTCCGGTGTAGCGCGCGTCGAGCCGTCCGATGACCAGGCCCCTGTCGCGCAGCAGCTCCTTGTAGAAGCGCTGGTCCGAGACCCTAAGGTCGGCCGATTCGAGGAAGCGTTCGGAAAGCCCGGTGAACCGCGCCAACCGTCGCCGGACCGCGGCCCTTTCCTCCCCCTGCAGCTTCTGGCCCTTGAACAAGGCCGCCGCATAATCGCCGGCGGCGAAGTCGCGGGCCTCCTGGACGAACCGCTCGAGGGTTCCCGCGTCCGCCGGCGCCTTGCCGTGGTGGAATGCCGTCGCCGCCATCGATGGGAGATAGAGTACGTAGGGCATCTCGTTGCCCGGAACGAAGGCCTCGGCGCCGAAATCCAGAATGGTCGAGATCAGGATGATGCCGTTGAGCGAGACGTCGTTATAGGCCCCCTCGAGCTGATTCACGACGGCGGCCGAACGCGTCGTGCCGTAGCTCTCCCCGCCGAGATATTTGGGGCTGTTCCAGCGTCCGTTCTCATTGAGCCAGATGCGGATGAATTCGGCGACCGACTTCGCGTCCTGCGTGACGCCCCAATATTCCTTGCCCTCGGTCTTGCCGAGCGTGTGGCTGAAGCCGGTGCCGACCGGGTCGATGAAGACGATGTCGGTCGCGTCGAGCAGGCTGTCGGGATTGTCGAGCAGGGGGAAAGGCGGCCCGGCATCGTCGCGGGCATCCGAAGGTATGGCGACCCGCTTCGGCCCGAACGCGCCCATGTGCAGCCAGAGCGAGCCCGAACCGGGGCCGCCGTTGAAGAGGAAGGCGACCGGACGATTCGGGTCGCGCGGTCCTTCCTTCACGTAGGAGACCGAGAAGATGCTGGCCTTGGGCGTCCCGTCCTCGGCCTTGAGATAGGTTTCGCCCGCGGTGGCCGTGTAGGCGACCCGCTGGCCGCCGAACACGCCAATGTGATGCGTCACCGAGACGCTCGGCGCGGCGACCGGCTTGTCGCCTTCCTTCTCCTTCGGCGATGGTGGAGCGGCCTGGCCGAAGACGGGAGCGGCGAACATCAAAGCGGAGAGGAGGAGCAGCTTTTTCATGACGCCGAGCTATGGCATGCGTTTTCGCGGCGAGAAAGCGCGGCTTCACCTCGCCCGCGCCATCTCCTAGAGCGGCGCCATGGACCTGACCCATCTCGGCCGCTCCAGCGCAATGCCGACCTCGCCCGCCGAGGCGAAGCTCGACTATGTGCCCAACCCGCGTCCGAGCAAGCCGTACCTCGTCCGCTTCACGGCGCCGGAATTCACTTCGCTCTGCCCGGTCACCGGCCAGCCCGATTTCGCGCACCTGGTGATCGATTACGCGCCCGCCGGGACGATCGTCGAATCGAAGTCGCTGAAGCTGTTCCTCTCCGCCTTCCGCAACCATGCCGGCTTCCACGAGGACGTGACCGTGGGCATTGCCGAACGCCTCGCCGCCGAGATGAAGCCGCTCTGGCTGAGGGTCGGCGGCTATTGGTATCCGCGCGGCGGCATGCCGATCGACGTCTTCTGGCAGAGCGGGCCGGCGCCGGACGGCCTCTGGATTCCCGACCAGGGCGTCCCCGCCTATCGCGGCCGTGGCTGAGCCGCCGCGCGTCGCCATATTCGGCGCGGGCTCGGTGGGCTGCTTCATCGGCGGCGCCTGGGCCGCGGCCGGCGTGCCCGTCACCTTCATCGGCCGCGAGCGGATCGCAGCGGAGGTCGGTGAGCACGGCCTGACGCTCAGCGACTATGGCGGCTGGCGGGTTCGGCTCGACCGGCCCGACTTCACGACCAAAGCCGCGGCGCTCAAGCGGGCGGACATCATCGCCCTGTGCGTCAAGAGCACCGCCACCGCGTCCGCCGCGAGAGAGATAGCGCGCAACGCCAGCAAGGGCGCCCTCGTCGTCAGCTTCCAGAACGGAGTCAGCAACGTCGACACGCTCCGCGCCGCGTTCAAGGACCGCTTCGAGGCCGTGCGGGGCATGGTGCCCTACAACGTCGCTCATCTCGGCCAGGGTCGCTTCCACAAGGGCGTCGCCGGCGATCTCGTCGCCAAGGACGTGCCCCTCCTCAGCGCCCTCGCGGAAGCCGTGGGGCTCGGCCCCGCGCAGCTCCGCCTCGAGAAAGACATGGCCGCGATCGCCTGGGGCAAATTGCTCATCAACCTCAACAATGCGGTGAATGCGCTGTCCGGCCGGACCCTGCTCGAGCAACTGAAACAGCGCGACTATCGCCGAGTCGTCGCCGCCTCGATCGTCGAGGCGCTTCGGCTGCTCGACGAGGCGGGCATAGAACCGGCGACGATCGGCCCGGTCCCGCCGAAGCTGCTGCCGCACGTGATCGGCTCGCCCAATTTTGTCTTCAACAACCTGTTCCTGCGCATCCAGAAGATCGACGCCAAGGCGCGCTCCTCGATGGCCGACGACCTTCGCGCCGGCCGGCCGACGGAGATCGACTATCTGAACGGCGAGGTCGTCAAGCTGGCGCGGCGCCTCAAGCGGCCCGCGCCGGTGAACGAGGCGATCGTTGCCCTGATTCGCCAGGCCGAGGCGGGCGTCGAGCATCTCTGGGAGCCGGCGCAGCTCAGCGCCCACGTCCTCCAGGGCCATCCGGTGGCACAGATCTTCGGCTACTGAGTTTGACAAGTCTGCGCCCGCGCCGCCACGGCGCGAGCGTCCAACCGGAGTCTTCCATGCGCCTTCTCGCCACCGTATCCCTCCTGGCTCTCTCGCTCGCCGCCTGCACGAAGCCCGACGCGGCCGCGCCCTCGACGCCGTCGACCGCCGCCCCCGCCGCCGCCGCGCGCGAGATACCCTCTCTCCTCCCCGCCGACGTGCGGCCCCTTCAATACGCCATTTCGGTCACTCCGGACGCTCAGAACCTCCGCTTAACGGGGCGCGCCGTCATCGACGTCGAGGTCAGGAACGCGACGGACACGATCACGATGAACGCCGCGGACCTGAAGCTCGCCAAGGCGAATGTCGACGGCGCCCGAGACGCGACCCGGATCACGCTCGACGAGGAGGCGCAGACCGCGACTTTGAAGTTCGACGATCCGCTGGGGCCGGGCCGCCACCGGCTGACGATCGACTATTCGGGCAAGATCTACACCCAGGCCGCCGGCCTCTTCGCGCTCGATTACGATTCCGCGGCGGGCCGGAAGCGCGCGCTCTTCACCCAGTTCGAGGCGCCCGACGCGCGCCGCATGTTCCCCGGCTGGGACGAGCCCCAGTTCCGCACCCCCTACAATCTCTCGGTCACCGTCCCGGCGGATCAGGACACGGTCAGCAACATGCCGCAGGCCGGCCTTCAGCCCAACGCCAACGGCACCAAGACGGTGACCTTCCAGACGACGCCGCCCATGTCGAGCTACCTGGTCTTCCTGGCGGTCGGCGAGTTCGACCGGATCACGACGACCGCGGCAGGCACCGAGATCGGCGTCGTCGCCAAGCGCGGCGACGGCGAGAAAGGCCGCTGGGCGCTCGAAAGCGCGGCGAAGATCCTGCCTTGGTACAACGAATATTTCGGGACGCCCTATCCGCTTCCGAAGCTCGACAACGTCGCCGGCCCGGGCAGCAGCCAGTTTTTCGGCGCGATGGAGAATTGGGGCGCGATCTTCTCGTTCGAATCAATCCTGCTCGTCGATCCGGCGATCACGACGGAGGGCACGCGCCAGCGCATCTTCAGCGTCGCCGCGCACGAAATGGCGCACCAATGGTTCGGCGATCTCGTCACCATGGCGTGGTGGGACGATCTCTGGCTGAACGAGGGCTTCGCCTCGTGGATGGCGACCAAGGCGACGGCGGCGCTCCATCCCGAATGGCAGTCCGAGCTCGGCACCGTGTCGGGCCGCGAGAGCGCGATGGGCCTCGACAGCGTGGCGAGCACCCACCCGGTCGTCCAGCACGTCCGGACGCCCGAGCAGATCAGCCAGGCCTTCGATTCGATCACCTACCAGAAGGGCCAGGCCGTCATCACCATGCTCGAAGATTATGTCGGCGAGGATGCGTGGCGGCGCGGCGTGCAGGATTATGTCCGCACCCACCGGCTCGGCAACACGCAGACCGACGACCTCTGGCAGGCGGTGGAGCGCGCGGCCGGAAAACCCGTCACCGCGATCGCGCACGAGTTCACCCTGACGCCCGGCGTGCCCCTGATCCGCGTCGAGAGCGCGACCTGCCGCGGCGGCCAGACGGCGGTGACTCTGCGCCAGGCCGAGTTCACCCGGGACCGGCCGGACAAGGCGCCGGCCTCGTGGCGCGTGCCGGTCATCGCCGCGACGGTCGGCGGCGCCGAGACCCGCACACTGGTGGCGGGCGGTTCGGGATCGCTCACGGTTCCGGGCTGCAACCCGCTGGTCGTCAACTCCGGCCAGACGGGCTATTACCGGACGCTCTACGCCCCTGCCCTCCTCGAGCGGCTGACCGGCGCCTTTCCCCGGCTGAAGCCGATCGACCAGATCGGCCTCCTCGCCGACAATTGGGCGCTCGGCCTCGCCGGCTACCAGTCGGCCGCCGAGGCGCTCGACATGGTCGACGCGGTGCGTGCCGACGCGAGTCCGCCGGTCTTCATCCGCGTCTCGACGATCCTCTCGTCCATCTATTCGATGTACGAGAACGACCCGACGCACCGGGCGATGATCGCGCGCTATGCCTCGAGGAAGCTGTTGCCGGTCCTGGCACGGATCGGCTGGAAGCCGAAGGCGGGCGAGGCGCCGACCATCCCGGTGCTCCGCGCGGACCTGATCGGCACGCTCGGCGAGATGGGCGATCCCACGGTCGTGGGCGAAGCCAACCGCCTGCTCGCCGTCGGCGATCCGCTCGCGACTACGGGTGGGCTGCGCTCAACCATTCTCGCAATAAACGCCCGCAACACCGACGCGGCGGGGTGGGAGCGGCTCCGCGCCCAAGCCCGCGCCGAGAAGAATCCGCTTGTCAAGGCGCAGCTCTATCGCCTGCTCGGCGCGACCCGTGACCCCGCGCTCGCCCAGCGCGCGCTCGATCTGGCGCTAACCGACGAGCCCGGCGCGACGACCAGCTCGGCGATCGTCGCCGCGGTCTCCGACGGGCACCCCGACCTCGCTTTCGATTTCGCCGTGCGCAACCGCGAGAAGGTCGAGGCCCTCGTCGATACCTCGTCGCGGTCGCGCTATATCGCCGGGCTCGGCGCCGGCTCGGCCGATCCCGCGATGATCGGCAAGCTCGAGGATTTCGCGACGCGCTATCTGACCCCGCAATCACGCGGCCGCGCCGACGTCGCGATCGCGGCCGTGCGCGACCGCATCCGCGTCCGAACCACGCGCCTTCCCGACATCAGCCGCTGGCTGGAGGCGAAGACGAGCTAGCCCGGAGAGATCGTCACTCCGGACTTGATCCGGGGTCCACCTTGCTTCCGGCGCGGCAGCGAAGAAGATGGATGCCGGATCAAGTCCGGCATGACGGCCACGCTCAGGCCGCGAGCTTCGCGCTTCGCCGGTAGAGCCACCAGGCGAGCGCGGCGAAGAGGATCGTGCCGCCGATCACGGCGACAGGCCGGAAGCCGTCGCCGACGATCGCCAGCGGGCTCGCATTGCCGGCCGCGACGACGATGCCCGCGAGGAGGACGCCGAACAGGCTCTCGCCGACGATGAGGCCGGTCGCGGCGAGCACGCCTGTGCGCCGATAGGTCTCCGCGTCGCGGGCGCGCGGGGCGCCTTTGTCGTAGAGCCAGCCGCAGACGGCGCCCGCGACGACCATCAGCGTTGCCGACATCGGCAGGTAGATGGCGATGCCGATGGCGAGCGGCGGCAGGCGAAGCTTTCCGGCGCGGCCGAGCGCGACGTCGAGCAGGATGAGGCCGATGCCGAGCACCACGCCCCAGCCCATCATCGTCCAGTCCATGTCGCCGCCGAGGACGCCTACCGCCAGGGTCGAGATCAACGCGGCCTGAGGCGCGGCCAGCGCATCGGGACCCGCGCCGGGGGCGCCGGCGAAGCCGTAGGCAGCGTTGAGCAGGTCGAGCACCGGCGGGATGACGGCCGCCCCGCAAAGGACTCCGAACAGCAGGGCGACCTGCTGGCGCCATGGCGTCGCGCCGATAAGCTGGCCGGTCTTCAGGTCCTGAAGATTGTCGTTGGCGATGGTAGCGACGCCGAACACGACGCCCGTGACGATGAGCGCGTAGGCCGCCAGCGCCTTGGCGTCGCCGCCGCCGCTGCCGAGCACGGCGACGAGCAGCAGCGAGGCCCCGAGCACCGACAATATGCCGATGCCCGAGACGGGGCTGTTCGACGCGCCGATCAGTCCGGCCATGTAGCCCGTCACGGCTGCAATGAATGCGCCGGCGACGAGGATGAAGACGAGGCTTCCTGCGATGACGACGGCCACGCTGCCCGCCGCCGCCGCCCCCAGCTCGCTCCACAGCAGGATGCCGATCGGGACCAACGCGGCGAGGGTGCCGGCGCCGACCCACCCGATCGGTATGTCGCGCTCATGCAGCTCGAGGCTGGCTCCCTCCCCTGCGTTCCGCGCGCGCGACGCCGCCATGGCGGAGGCGAGGCCGCGGACGATCGGGCCGATGACGATCAGCAAGGTCCAGACGGCCGCCACGCCGATCACTCCGGCGCCCAGGAAACGTACCTGGTGCCGCCAGATGTCGATCGCCCAGTCCTCGAGGCCCGTCCCGGGTGGGGCGGGCGCCATCGCGCTGAGCAGCGGCACGGCGACGCCCCAGGCGATGAACATGCCGAGCGCCATGGCTATGCCGACCGAGATGCCGACAAGGTGCCCGACGCCGAGAAGGGCGAACTGAAAGCCGGGGTTGACCCCGGTCACGCCGCTCCCGACCCGGAAGTAACCGGCCGCGTCGGCGGCGGCGACCTTCATCGCGGTCAGGAGGGCGAAGCCCGCGGAGAGGACCGAACCGGTGACGATTGCGGCGAGACCCCGGTCGTTGGCATCGGCGCCGCTGCGCGAACCCTCGCCGACGCGAAGCACCTCGGCCGCCGCGACGCCCTCCGGATAGGGCAGGTCCGAATCGGTGACGAGCGCGCGCCTGAGCGGCACCGAGAAGAGCACGCCGAGCGCGCCGCCTAGGCCCGTAATGAGTGCCGTGGTCCAATATGGGAAACCTTGCCACCAGCCGATCATCACCAGGCCGGGAAGGACGAAGCAGATCGCCGCGAGCGTCCCCGCCGCCGAGGCGACCGTCTGGACGATATTGTTCTCGAGGATGGACGAGCCGCGGAACCAGCGCAGAACCGCCATCGAGATGACCGCGGCCGGGATGGAGGTCGCGAACGTCAGGCCGACCTTGAGGCCGAGATAGACGTTGGCCGCGGTGAAGACGAGGGTGATGAGGCCGCCGAGCAGGACGGCGCGGAAGCTGAGCTCGGCGACGCCAGCGGTTTTCGTTCCGGCCGCCATCCCTACTTTCCCCTGAACATGCCGCCGAGCAGGCCGCGCAATATCTGCCCGCCGAGGCGGCCGGCGACCTGCCGGCCGATCGAGCTCGCCGCCGAGCGCGCCGCCGACTGGATCATCTTGTCGGCCATGGTCGGCCGGGCCGCCTCGCGCGCCTGGCGGGCCGCTTCGCGCTCCTGCGCGATCCGCGCCCGCTCCTGCTCCTTGGCCAACCGGGCGGCTTCGCGCTCATCGGCGATGCGCTGCTTCTCGGCCTGCCCGACCGCAGCTGCGTCGAGCTTGTCCTGCTCGGCCTTGGCCTTCGCTTCCGCCGCGGCGGCCTGCGCCTCGCTGGCCTTGGCGCCCAGTATCTCCTCGGCCGACTGGCGGTCGATCAATGCGTCGTAACGTTCGCCGATCGCATCGGTCTGGATCAGCACGGCGCGCTCCTCGGGAGTCACCGGCCCGACCCGCGAGCCCGGGACCTTGATCAGGGTCCGCTCGACCGGCGAGGGCGCTCCGTCTGCCTGGAGCAGCGAGACCAGGGCCTCGCCGACCTTGAGCTCGGTGATCGCGGTTTCAACGTCGACGCCGGGATTGGCGCGGAAGGTCTCGGCGGCGGCGCGTATCCCCTTCTGGTCCTTCGGCGTGAAGGCGCGAAGCGCGTGCTGGACGCGGTTGCCGAGCTGCGCGGCGACCGTCTCCGGAATGTCGACCGGGTTCTGCGTGATGAAATAGACTCCGACGCCTTTCGAGCGGATCAGGCGGACCACCTGCTCGATCTTCTCGAGCAGCGCGTTCGGCGCGTTGTCGAACAGGAGGTGCGCCTCGTCGAAGAAGAAGACGAGCTTCGGCTTGTCGGGATCGCCGACTTCGGGAAGCTGCTCGAACAATTCGCTCATCAGCCAGAGGAGGAAGGTGGCGTAGAGCTTCGGCGAGGCCATCAATTTGTCGGCCGCGAGGATGTTGATCACGCCGCGGCCGCTGTCGTCGAGCCTGAGGAAATCGTCCATGTCGAGCGCCGGCTCCCCGAAGAAGCTGTCGCCGCCCTGGCTGCGCAGCTGGAGGAGCGAGCGCTGGATCGTGCCGACGCTGGCCTTGGAGACGTTGCCGTAGGTGATGGTGAGCTCGTCCGCCCGCCCCGCCGTCTCCGCCAGCATCGCCTGCAGGTCGTCGAGGTCGAGGAGCAGCAGCCCTTCCTTGTCGGCGATATGGAAGGCGATGGTCAGCACGCCTTCCTGGACCTCGTTGAGGTCCATGAGCCGCGCGAGGAGCAGCGGACCCATCTCCGAAACCGTCGTGCGGATCGGATGGCCCTGCTGGCCGAGCAGGTCCCAGAGCTGGACCGGATTGTCGCGATAGGCCCAGCTCGCATCGCCGATCTCGGCGGCGCGGGCGGCGAAGGCGTCGTGGGTGCGCGACGCGGGGGAGCCGGCCATGGCGAGGCCGGAGAGATCGCCCTTCACGTCGGCGACGAAGCAGGGCACGCCGGCCCGCGAGAAACCCTCGGCGAGGCATTGCAGCGTCACGGTCTTGCCGGTCCCGGTGGCGCCTGCGATGAGGCCGTGCCGGTTGGCGCGCTTCAGGACCAGGCGCTGCTCGCCCCGCCCGGGCGCGGCGCCGATCAGGATGTCCGTCTCTCCGCTCACGCCAGCGCCTCTCCCTTCAGCCGAGCGCCGCTCCTAGGCCGAAGGGCCATGGAGCGGCAAGCGGCGGCTCAGCGCGCCGGGGCGAGGGCGAGGCCGAAATAGGCCGGCTGATTGTTGCCGTGACGGATCAGCACGAGGATGCTGTTGCGCCCCGCTGCACGCGCGGCTGCGATAGCCGCCGCCGCTTCCTCGGGGGTCCTCGTCGCGCGCTGATTGATCGAGAGGATGACGTCCCCGGGAACGATCCCTTTCGCCGCTGCGTCGCTGTTCGGGTTTACCGATGCGATAACGACCCCCCGGATCGTCGGATCGAGACGCAATCCTCGAGCGATCTCGGGCGTCAGCGTCTGCAGCGTCACACCGAGGCTCTCCCGTGTCGACTTCTGGCTGGTCGACTGTTGCTGCTCGTTCGGCGCCGGGACCGGATTAGCGTCCTCGATGCCGTTGAGCTTCGCCAGTTCCTCCTCGGTGGGGCGGACGCCGATCGCCACCGTCACGGTGCGGCGTTGGCCGTCGCGGACGAGCTCGATCGGGACCTTCGACCCGATCGGCTGGCGCGAGACGAGGTACGCGAGCGATTCGTCGGGTGTCACCGGACGGCCGTTGACGCTCACGACGACGTCGCCCTGCTGGATGCCGGCCCGCGCGGCAGGCCCGCCCGCGGTGACGGCGCGGATCAGCTCGCCCTGGTTCTTGGGGATGCCGAGGGAGGCGGCGATATCGTCGTCGAGATCCTGGAGGCTGACGCCGATATAGCCGCGCTGGGGCCGCTCGCCGCGGCGGAGCGCGTCAATCACCGGCTTCACCTGCTCGGCCGGAATCGCGAAGCCGATGCCGACATTGCCGCCCGTGGGCGAGATCAGGGCGGTATTGATGCCGATCACGTTGCCGTTGAGGTCGAACATCGGGCCGCCCGAATTGCCCAGGTTTATAGACGCGTCGGTCTGGATGTAGCGGTCGTAGATACCGGAGCGGATGTTGCGGTGGAGGGCCGACACGATGCCGGCGGTGACCGTGCCGCCGAGTCCGAACGGATTGCCGATCGCGACCACCCAGTCGCCGACCCGCACCTGCTGGGAATCGCCGAACCGGACGAAGGGGAGGTTCGAGCCCTTGATCTTGAGGAGGGCGAGGTCCGAGGCGGTGTCGCGCCCGACCAGAGTGGCCTCGAACTCGCGGCGGTCGGCGAGCGTGACGGTGATCTGCTCCACCGTCGCGCCGGTCTGGGCGGGCGAGACGACATGGTTGTTGGTCACCACATAGCCGTCGGCCGAAATCAGGAAGCCCGAGCCGAGCGAGCCGCCGCGCTGGGTCACTGGCCCGTCGCCGTTCGGGACGGGCGCGCCGAACTGGCGGAAGAATTCCTCGAAGCCCGGCGGCAGGCGCTGCGGGCTGACCGTCAGCGACTGCTTCGTCGAGATATTGACCACCGCCGGCTGGAGCCGCGCGGCGAGATCGGCGAAGCTCATCGGGGCGCCGGCGCGGGGCGCGGCAGACGCGATGGCCCCGGGGTCGTTCTGGGCGGTCTGGGCGCCGACGGGGCCCACCGTCAGCGTCGCGGCAGCGCCACCCAGCAGGATGGCTGCGGAAAGACCATAAACGTAACGCACGATCGACATTCCTCCAATTGGGCCGGGGGCGGGCAGATCCCCCGGCGATTCATCATCCCGCGCGAAAGCTATTTGGGGCGCCTGAACCGGATTTGAATAGGGGCTCAGCGCCGCCCGCGAAACTCCTGCAGATATTGGTTGTCCGGCGACAGCACCATGGTCGAGCGGCCCTGGCCCTCGCCCGTCCCGAACGTCTTCTCGTAGGACTGCATCGCCCGGTAGAATTGATAGAAATCCGGATCCTTGTTGAACGCTTCGGCATAGGTGCTCGCGGCCTCGGCGTCCGCTTCGGCCTTGATGATCTGCGCCTGCTTGTAGCCCTGGGCGCGGATCGCCCCGGCCTCCTGCTGGCGGGCCGTGCGCATCCGCTCGTATGCGGATTCGAGCGTGCCGCCTTCGGGAAGATCGGCGCGCTTGATCCTGACGTCGACGATCTCGGCGCCATATTGGTGGGCGACGCGGTTGAGCGCATTCCTGATGTTGGTCATCAGCTGACCGCGCTCCGGGCTGAGCAGGGCCGCGAACGGGCGCTTGCCGAGCTCGTTCCGGATCGACGAGGCGAGGATCGGCTTCAGCTGGTCGCTGACCCGCTCCTCGGTCTTGGCGGAGATGTACATGCGCAGCGGATCGGTGATCCGGTAGCGCGCGAAGGCGTCGACCTGGAGGCGGAGCTGGTCGGTCGAGAGGACCTGCTGGCGCTCCATGTTGATGTTGAGGATGCGCTTGTCGATCCAGACGATCTGCTCGACGAACGGCCAGCGCGCGATCAGGCCGGCGCCGGTCGTCCCGAACTCCTCGCCCTTCTTGAAGGCGTTGATCACCCGTTGGGCGTTGCCGAAGCGGACGATCACGGCCTGCTTGGTCTCGGGAACCGTCGCAAAGGTCGCGCCGGCCACGATCAGGGTGACGATCGCGAGAAAGGCGATTGCGATGGGGTTGCGCAGGATCCCGCTCATTTCGCCGGAGCCTCCTGCACCTGCCGCTGCATCTGCGGCAGCGGCAGATAGGGGGTGACCCCCGGAGCTTCGATCACGGTCTTGTCGACCTTGGCGAGGACGCGCTCCATCGTCTCGTAATACATGCGGCGCCGCGTTACCTCGGGGGCGAGCTTGTACTGGGCGTAGACCTTGTCGAAGGCGGCGGCCTCGCCCTGCGCGCCCGCCGTCACCTGCTGGGCATAGGCGCGGGCCTGGTTGATATAGGACTGCGCCTCCTGCTGGGCCTGCGACACCTCCTTGAAGGCGTTGTTGACCGCGGCGGGCGGATCGGACTGCTTGATCGCCACGCCCTCGATGCTTACGCCCGTCCCGTAATAGTCGAGCACCTGCTGCATGACGATGGCGACGCGCGATTCGATGTCGCTGCGGCCCGCGCCGATCGCGTCCTCGAGCGAGACGGTCGCGACCACCGCGCGCATCGCGCTCTCGGCCACGTCGTGGATCATCGGCACGGGATCCTGGACCTGGAACAGATAGAGCTGCGGGTCGCGGATCCGCCAGCGCACCGCATAAGCGAGGTCGATGATGTTCTGGTCGCCCGACAGAATCAGGTTCTCGCGCGCCGAATCCGAGGAGCCGACATTGGTCCAGCGAATCTCGCCGACGTCGACATGCTGGAGCCGCTCGATCGGCAGCGGCAAGGTCATCTGGATGCCGGGCCCGAGGGTTCGGCTGTATTTGCCGAACAGGGTCACGACGCCGCGCTCCTGGGCGCCGACGACGTGGAAGGAAGTGAAGATCAACCACAGGATCAGGAAGACCGCGAGGCCGTAGAGCCAGTAGGGCCGCCCCTCCTGGTGCGGGAATCGCCCTCCCAGGCGGGCCTTGCCGCGCTTCAGGAATTCGTCGAGCGAGGTGACGTTCGCGGCGACGCCCGGCCTGCGCCGCTTGCGGGGCGGCTGGCCCCAGGGACTGCGCGGGCCGGGCCCGTCGTCGCCGCCCGAGCCACCGCCCTCGCCGCCATCGCCGGAAGGCCCCCAGGGACCGCCCCGATTGTCGCTGAGCACCGCGCCGGGACGTCTGCCCCACCCGAAAAATCTTCCCATGCGGCCTTTATAGGTAGGGCCCTCCCGGAAAAACAGTGGCAAGGCCGCGTGCGCGTCCTATCTGCCCCTGATGGCCGATGACTCATCCGCTCTGACCGAGGCTGTCGCGGGCATACCGGGCGCGGCCGGGCGCGTCGCCGCGCCGCGTCTCAAGGACGGCGTCGCAAGCCTCGTCCTCGAGGTCGGGGGTCTTTCGGCCGCGGCACGGGCGGAGGTCGAAGCCGCCGTGCGTGCCGCCGTGGGAAGCCTGCCCGGCGTGACCGACGTCCGCATCGCCCTGACCGCCGAGAAACGCGCGCCCACGATCGTCGCGGTCGGCAGCGGCAAGGGCGGCGTCGGCAAGTCGACCGTCGCGGCGAACGTCGCGGTCGCGCTGGCGCGCGCCGGCCGCAGGATCGGGCTGGTCGACGCCGACATTTACGGCCCCTCTTTGCCGCGCCTCATGGGCAATGCCGAGAAGCCCGAGCTCGTCGACGGCCGGATCGTGCCGGTCGACGCGTTCGGCGTGAAGATGCTCTCGATCGGCCAGCTCGTCGAGCCGGGGACCGCGCTCGCCTGGCGCGGCCCGATGATCGCCAGCGCCCTCGGCCAGCTGATGGACGGCGACTGGGACGATCGCGACCTGATCGTCGTCGATCTCCCCCCCGGCACCGGCGACATCCAGATCTCGCTGGTCCAGAAATGGAAGCCGGCGGGCGCGCTGATCGTCTCGACGCCGCAGGACCTGGCGCTGATCGACGCGAGGCGCGCTATCGACCTTTTCCGCAAGATGGACGTGCCCTTGCTCGGCCTGGTCGAGAACATGGCGGGCTATGCCTGCCCCCATTGCGGCGAGGTCTCGGACCCGTTCGGCTCCGGCGGGGCCGAAGCCGCGGCGAACGCGATGGAAATCCCCTTCCTCGGCCGCATTCCTCTCACCCTCTCGATCCGGCGCGATTCGGACGCGGGCTCGCCTCCGGCCGCGGGCGACGGTCCGGAAGCGGAGGCTTTCGCGGGGATCGCGGCCCGCCTGATGGAGCGGATCGCGGCGCCCTGAGTTATCCCGCCATGCCCCTGACCCGCGACGAAGACATATACGCGCTGCTGGCCGGCACGCGCACGATCGCCCTGGTCGGCGCCTCCGATCGGCCCGACCGGCCGAGCTACGGGGTGATGCGCTTCCTGCAGGATCGGGGCTATCGCGTCCTGCCGGTCAATCCGCAGATCACCGGCGAGCCTGTCCATGGCGAATATGTCTGGCGCGAGCTCTCGCAGATCGGCGAGCCGATCGACATGGTCGACATCTTCCGCCGCCCCATCGCCGCGGGCGAGGCGGTCGACGAGGCGATCGCGGCCGGCGCGAAATCGGTCTGGCTGCAGATCGGCGTGATCAACCCCGAAGCCGCCGCCCGCGCCGAGGCGGCCGGCCTCAAGGTCGTGATGGACCGCTGCCCGAAGATCGACATCCCGCGGCTCAGGGTGCCGCGCGTCTCCTAGTCGGCGGCGGCGTAGTCGGTGCCGCCGCGCTCGCTGCGCTCGGGCGGCAGGAGGCGGACGCGCCGGTTGGCGAAATCGACCGAAACGCGCTCGAAGAGCCGAAGCGCGTCCATGCCGAGGAGCAAAGCGGGCCGGTCCGTCAGCCTCAGGGCCTTGAACGGATGCACGTCGGCGAAGGCGACCGGCATGTCGTGAATATCGCTGCCTCCGAGGCGGATGAGCTTCACCAAGGTCGCCTCCGCGGCCATCCGGCCGCCGGTCACGCTCTGCAGCTCGATCGGCCAGGTCCGCCCGATCCGCCCCTTTGCCGCGAGCTTGCGGCGGAGCACGCTGTTCCCGACCGTCGTCTGGGCCCCGGTATCGATGATCACCCAGACCTTCTGGCCGTCGACCGACGCGTCGACGAGCACGAGATGGCCGACGCGGTTGCGCGCCGTGACCACGATCGTGTCCTCCGGCCATTTCTCCTCGCGCTTGCGCGACGCGCTGACCGTCATCTGCGCGCGCGCGAAGTCGAACGAAACGCGCTGCTTCCGGAGCGTGTCGATGCCCAATATCCCTTCGGCGCCGATGTTCCGACGGAGCAGGGTCGGCGCGTTGATGTCGCGGACCTTGTTGCCGCCGACGGTCAGCGCCGGAATCACGACGGTCTGGATCTGGCTGACCTCGGTCATGCTGTGCAGCCGCGCCTTGCGACCGAGGACGAGATCGAGGTCGTCCGCGAGCTCGGCCGAGATCGACGTCCGCTCCGCCCCCGTGTCGACGAGGAAGGCGAAGGGCCCTCGCCCATCGACGTCGACCTGCACGGTCATGCGCTCGTTGCGGTCGGCGCCGACGTCGATGACGGTGGCCGCTTCGGGCCCGGATTCGGGAACCTCCTGGCCGGCGAGCGGTGCCGAGGCGAGGAGCAGCAGTGCAACCAGGCTTTTCATCCGGGCCCTTATAGCCTGGGGGCGCGATATGGCGAATCCCCGGGTTCGAAAGGCCAGAGCGGCGCGACCGATCAGGCGCCGGCGATAGTCATCGCCTCGATCCTGAGCGTCGGCACGTTGACCGCGCGGCGAAACTCGAGGTCGCTCGCCGGCGTCATAGCGGCGAACATCTCGCGCAGATTGCCGGCGACGGTGATCTCGGCGACGGCGGCGCCGATCCTGCCCTTCTCGATGACGAAGCCGGACGCGCCACGGCTATAGTCTCCGGTCACCGGGTTCACCCCCTGGCCGATCAGCTCTGTGACGTAGACGCCGCTCTCGACCTCGCCGATCAGCGCCTCCGCGGAGATCGCCCCGGGCTCGACATGGACGTTGCTGGCTCCGACGCCCGGCCCGCCGCCTGCGCCGCGCGTCGCGTGGCCCGTCGGCGCGCGGCCGAGCTGGCGCGCGGAGGCGCTGTCGAGCAGCCAGCCGGTCAGCCGCCCCGAATCCACCAGCTTCGAGGGGGCTGTGGGCAGACCCTCGCCGTCGAAGGGCCTGGATCGCAGCCCGCGCCGGCGGTGCGGATCGTCGAAGATCGTGACCCCCGGGGCGAACACGTTCCTGCCCTCATCCTCGAGAAGGAAGCTGGTCCGGCGCGTGATCGAAGGCCCCGTGATCGCCGCGACAAAATGGCCGACCAGGGACGAGCCGACTCGCGGGTCGAAGATTACGGGCAGGGTGCCGCTGGGGAGTCTAGCCGGGCGGAGACGGGCTACCGCGCGTTCCGCGGCGCGCCGGCCCAGCGTCTGCGAATCGTCGAGATCGGCGAGGTGGCGGACGCTGTGATAGGCATAGTCGCGCTGCATCTCGCCGCCCTCGCCGGCGATCAGGCTGACCGAGCCCGAATAGCCGCTGGTCGAATAGCCGCGGCAGAAACCGTGGCTGGTCGCGAGCGCGACGATCGTGCGCCCGGCGCTCACCGATGCGCCTTCGCTGTTAGCGATGCCCGCGACACCGCGCCCCGCCTCCTCGATCGCCAGAGCGCGCGCCTTGAGGTCGGCCGGAGCGGGGTCCTCCCCGTCGTCGGCCTCGAGATCGGGGGCGTCGCCGCGCATCAGCCGCTCCTCCGGCGCGAGCCCGGCATAGGGGTCCTCGGGCGCCTCGCGCGCCATCGCGGCGGCCCGTTCCACCAGAGCGGCCATCGCGTCCTCGCAAAGGTCGGAGGAAGAGACGCTGGCCGAGCGCGAGCCGACGAAGAGCCTCAGCCCCATCACCTCGTCCTCGGAACGGTGGACATCCTCGACCTCACCGAGCCTGACATGGACGCCGGTCGAGGCGTCGGCGAAGTAGAGGGCGTCGGCTGCGTCGGCGCCCGCACGCTTCGCGCGCTCGATCAAGGCGGCGGCTCGCGCCTCGGCTTGCCTTATGCTCAGCATCGCCGCCACCTAGGGACGCGGCGCGGCAAAATCTAGGACGTGCCGACCACCAGACAGGCGAGGAACATCAGGAGGCCGGCAAAACGGTTGGAGCGGAATTTGGCCAGCGCGTCTCCCGCGTCGTCGGGATCGAGCCGGGCGACCTGCCAGCCGAGGTGCAGCGCGATCGGCAGCAAGGCGACGAGCGACAGCCCGTCCGGCCGCACCGTCCAGAGAGAGCAAGCCCAGAGGGCCAGGGCCAGCGCGTAGAAGCCGGCGATGCCGGCCCGCGCATGCCTCCCCAGCCGCCGCGCCGACGAACGGATGCCCACCAACGCGTCGTCCTCGCGGTCCTGAAGCGCGTAGATCGTGTCGTAACCCACCACCCAAGCGATCGAGCCGGCGTAGAGGAACAGCATGGCCCGGAAGAAATCAGCCACGCCGAGCTCGACCATCGGCGCGTTGGCGGCGACGAAACCGATCACCGCTCCCGACGCGAAGACGAGGCCGAGCCAGAGCTGAGGCCACCAGGTCACGCGCTTCATGAGCGGGTAGAGCGCGACCAGGGGCAGCGTCGCCAGCGCCGCCAGCCTGGCGTAAAGGTTGAGGTGCAGCCAGACCGCGAAGGCGATGGCGACGAGAATGACGAGCCAGATCCAGGCCGAGCGCAGCGACACGGCTCCGCTCGGCAGCGGTCGGTCGCGCGTCCGTTCGACCAGGGCGTCGAGCTCGCGGTCGACGATATCGTTGTAGACGCAGCCCGCGCCGCGCATCGCGATCGCGCCGGCGAGCAGCCAGAGGACGAGCGACCAGCCGCCCGTCCTGTTTCCCGACAGGGCGACGCCCCAGACGCACGGCCAGTAGAGCAGCCACCAGCCGATCGGCCGGTCGAACCGCGCGAGGAGCGCGAAGGGCCGCAAAGGCCGCGGCAGCGCCCCGATCAGGCCGCGCCGCTCGCTGTCGGGGACGAGCGACGCGTCGCGAATCTGCTGCTCCTCGCCGATGGTCACGCCGACGAGCTTGGCCTAGGGGGAAGCATGGTCGCAACCCCCGCCTGGCCGCCCGCCTCGCTGCCACGCCTCTACGTCCCGCAACTCCTGACCGAGGGTTCCGCGCTCACCCTCGAAGGGAGACCCGCCAATTACCTCGCCGCGGTGCTCCGGCTCGCCCCGGGCGACCGCGTGAAGCTGTTCGACGACAGGACCGGCGAATATCTCGCCGAGATCGCCGACGCCGGCCGCAAGCGCGTCACGCTGTCGATCGTCGAGAAGCTGCGCGAGCGGGAGGCCGTGCCCGACCTCTGGCTTCTGTTCGCCCCGATCAAGCGCGGCCGGATCGACTGGCTGGTCGAGAAGGCGACCGAATTGGGCGTGGCCCGGCTCGTCCCCGTCGTTACGCGCCGCACGGTGGTCGAGCGCCTGAACCTCGATCGCCTGCGCGCCCACGCGATCGAAGCCGCGGAGCAGTGTGAGCGCACCGCCCTCCCCGAGCTTGCCGATCCCGTGAAGCTCCAAGCGCTTCTGCGCGAATGGGCCTCCGGCCGCACTCTCTTCTTCGCGGACGAAGCGGGCGGCGAGCCGCTCTCCGCCGCGCCCGGGCCGGCCGCCATCCTGGTCGGGCCCGAAGGCGGTTTCACCGACGAGGAGCGTGCCGCGATCCGTGTCCACCGCGCGGCCCGGCCGGTCTCGCTCGGCCCGCGTATCCTGCGTGCGGACACCGCCGCGCTCGCCGCGATCAGCCTCTGGATGGCTTGCGGTGGCGACTGGCGCGAAAGGGTAGCGCGATGAAACCGGCTGGCGGTGCCTCGCGCCCGCCGCTAGACGCGCCGCGATGACGACGCGCACCGAGACCGGCACGGCCGATCCGCCGATCGAGGGCCGCGACGACCTGCTTGCGCCCTTCGTTGGCGGGGAGAAGCCGGCCGCGGCCTGGCGGATCGGCACCGAGCACGAGAAGTTCGTCTACCGCCTCGCCGACCATCGCGCGCCCTCCTACGGCGAGCCCGGCGGCATTCGCGACCTCCTGGCCGCGCTCACCGATTATGGTTGGCAGCCGATCGAGGAAGGCGGCAAGGTCATCGCGCTCGCCGGCGCCGACGGCAATGTCAGCCTCGAGCCCGCCGGCCAGCTCGAGCTCTCGGGCGCGCCGCTCGAGAATCTCCACCAGACCTGCGCCGAGGCGGGACGCCACCTCAACCAGGTGAAGGCCGTCGGCGAGCGGCTCGGCCTCGGCTTCCTCGGGCTCGGAATGTGGCCGGACAAGGCGCGGTCCGACCTCCCGATCATGCCCAAGGGGCGCTACGCGATCATGCTCCGCCACATGCCCCGGGTCGGCGGCCTCGGCCTCGACATGATGCTGCGCACCTGCACTATCCAGGTCAATCTCGATTACTCCTCCGAAGCCGACATGGCGCGGAAATTCCGCGTCGGCCTCGCGCTTCAGCCGCTGGCCACGGCGCTCTTCGCCAACTCGCCTTTCAGTGAAGGCCGGCCGAACGGCTTTCTCTCGTTCCGAAGCCGGATCTGGTCAGACACCGATCCTGCCCGCACCGGCATGCTTCCCTTCGTCTTCGAGGACGGCTTCGGCTACGAGCGCTACATCGACTACGCCCTCGACGTTCCGATGTATTTCGTCTTCCGCGACGGTCGCTACATCGACGCCGCCGGCCACAGCTTCCGCGACTTCCTCGAGGGGCGCCTCGCCGTCCTTCCCGGCGAGAAGCCGCGCAAGGGCGACTGGATCGACCATCTCTCGACCGCCTTTCCGGAGGTGCGCCTGAAAAGCTTCCTCGAGATGCGCGGCGCCGACGGCGGCCCGTGGAGCAAGATCTGCGCCCTCCCCGCTTTGTGGGTCGGCCTCCTCTACGACCCGGGCGCGCTCGACGCCGCCTGGGAGGAGGTGAAGGCCTGGCCGCTAGAGGAGCGCCAGCGCCTCCGCGACGAGGTCCCGGCACTCGGCCTCGCGGCGCGAACGCCGGCGGGAGAGCCGCTGCGCGACCTCGCCCGCCGAATCCTCGCCATTGCCGAAGGGGGACTCAACGCCCGCGCCCGGCTCAACGGCGCCGGGGACAACGAGAGCGGCTTCCTCGATCCCTTGCGCGAAACCGTCGGCCGGGGGCTGACTCCGGCGGAGGTCCTGCTCGAACGCTATCGCGGCGAGTGGGTGGGCGACGTCGGCCGAGTCTATGAAGAGATGAGCTTCTAGCCCTCGCCGGGCCGATAGACCCGCTCGGTGTGGCCCTTGAGCTCGTCGGGGTAGAAATAGACCTCACGCAGGTCGCCGACAGCATAGCGCCGGGCCTGATCGTTGAAGTGCGGACTGTCCGGATGGCCGCTCTCGCCGCCGGCGGTTACGGCGCGGGCCCTCACACGCGGGCCGAATTCGACGACGGCGACGAAGCTGTTGCCGCTGGTTCCATACCAGCGCTTCGAGCCGTTACGCGGCGCCGCGCCGAACGAGGCGAGCGAGCCCCAGCGCGCCGACGAGAAGCCGACCGGAATGCTGGGTCCCGCATCGGAAAAGGGGTGAGCGATATCGGCGGTCAGGCGCTGGAACCGGTTGATCTCCCCCCACGGCGTCGCCCAGCGGCCGAAGTCGCGTTCGATCCGGTCGACGGCGGCGGCGAGCGCCTCGAGCTTGCGACGGTCCGGCGCGGCGTCGATCCTATCGTAGTTCGTCGCCGGCTCGTCCCACTGGTTGCCCTCGACCCATCGCCACATCTCGTCGCCCCAAACATTGGCGAGCGTGTTCGCGACCGAATCCATGCCCCAGCGATAGTCCCACGCCCTGAGCGCGCCGATCGGCCCGGCGAGCTTCGCCTTCTGGACGCCGGCGCTGCGGTCCCACGCGTTGACGAGGCCCGGGACGAGGCGCGCGAAAGCGGGCTGGTAGGTGTCGAACGCGGCGGCGCGCAGCCGCTCCAGAGTCCAGCCGCTTTTCCCTTCGAGGAGGAGCTGGGCGTGGAGGCCGCGGGGATTCTCGCCGAACGTGTCCATGTAGCGGGGGAAGCCCTTCGCGGCCGGACTGTTCGCCCCGGCCGCGCTGTAGGGCCAATTGTTGGTGTTGTAGATCCAGCCGTTGGGCGGATCGAGCAGGTGCGGCGTCTCCGCGATCGGGTGGACGCCGCGCCAGTCGGTGCGCGGATCGCTGCCCTCGACCGGCTTCGTATAGTCGAATCGGTCGTCGCGAACCGGGATGAATTGCGGGTGGAGATAGGCGATATTGCCGTCGGCGTCGGCGTAGATGGTGTTGTTGGACGAATTGGCCTGGAACGAGACGGCCTTCAGATAATCGCGGTAGCTTCGCGCCTTGGTGCGCAGGAAGGACTGGCTGAGCGCCTCGACGGGCTTGTGCATCAGCGCCGCGGCGATCCAGCGCCCGCCTTTCTCTCCGACGATCGGGCCGTGATGGGTGCGGTAGACCTGGAAGGTTCGATTCGCTCGGCCGCCCTCGGGCGTCCTGTAGGCGATCTCGACGGTGGACGCCTGCACGGGGCGCAGCTCTTTGCCGTAGCGATAGGACAGCCGGCCGTCGCGCTCGTCGATCGTCTCGGCGAACTCGTCGACCGAATCGACGCCGCTCGTCGTGTGCATCCAGCCGAGCCGGTCGTTGAATCCCTGGTAGACGAAGAACTGGCCCCAGGTCGCCGCGCCATAGGCGTTCAGCCCCTCCCCGCTCGTCATCTGCAGCTCCGACCGGAAGAAGAAGCTGGTGTGAGGGTTGATGAGAAGCAGCGCCCTGCCGCCTTCCGTCGCTGCCGGAGCGATCGCGATGCCGTTCGATCCTTTCGGCTCGGGCTCGGGCGGAACCTCGGCGGCGAGAGTCCTGCCGCTTTTCGAGTAGAAGGCTTCGAGCGGCCCCAGCGGCACCCGCTCGAAATCGGCGCCGATGCTCCCTTCCGTGAACGAAAGCGCCATCCACGGCTCGAAGCGCGTGAGCACGCGCGGCCGGACCTCGATATGGGTCGCGAGATAATAATTGAGCCCGTCCGCCCACGCGTCCATCAGCCGCTTCAGCCAGGCGGGGCTCGACGCATAGCGCGCCCGAAGGTCGTCCTCGCGCAGGAACAGCCGCATGCGAAGATCGCTCCAGACCGCCCTTTCGCCTTCCGCCTCGGCAAGACGGCCGAGGTTCGTGAGGTAATTGGTCTCCACCCGATTGAAGTCGTCCTCGGCCTGGGCATAGATCATCCCGAAGACCGCGTCCGCGTCGCTCTTGCCGCGGACATGGGCGATGCCCCAATCGTCGCGGGCGATCGTCACCCGAGCGGCCTCGGCCCGCCAACGCGCCATGTCGCCGCTCTCGGCGGGCACCGACGCGCAGGCGCCGAGCAGCAGCAGGGCTGGAAGCAGGCGCACGGCGCCGGTCCGGGTCAGGCTTTCGGCGCCTTCTGCCCCATGTCGTGGCCCCGATGGCCTTCATGCTGGCCGTCCGCGCCCTTGCGGCGCCCATGCTCGTCGCAGCAATCCATCTTCTTGCCCTTGTCCTCGCAGCAGCAATGCATCTTGGCCGGCGCGGCAGGCGCCTCGGCGGCATGGGCGGCGGCGGGCAGAATGACGGCGAAAGCGAGCGCGCCGAGCATCTTCTTGATCATCTCGTCTCTCCGGCAAATTTGACGGCCCCCCGGATAGGCGCACCCCGGGCCCGGCGCAACGGTTGGGAACGCGCGGCCCGGGGGCTTGGTTGTCCCGCCAAACGAGGGTGCGATGGACGAGGATTTCGACTGGTTTCGCGACCATCATGTCGAGAACATGGAGCGAATGTTCGCGGCGGTCAGCGACCTCTATGCCGAGCATTGGAACGACTTCTTCCATTTCGCCCTGTTCGAGGGCGAGGAGAGCTGGGAGGAGGCGTTCGAGCGCACCCACCGGCGCTATGCGCAAGCCCTCCGCATCGGACCGGGCGACCGCGTCCTCGAGCTCGCCTGCGGGCGGGGCGGTTTCGCCGCCTGGCTGGCGGATTCGACCGGCGCCGAAGTGCTCGGCATCGACATCTCTCGCGCGCAGCTTCGCCACGCCCGCCGCCGCAAGCGGCCGAACCTCAGCTTTCGCCGCCACGACATCATGGAGGTGGACGCGCTCGCGGAGCGTTTCGACGCGATCGTCTTCATGGACGCCGATTGTTATCTCCCCGACAAGAAGGTGGCGGTGGAGAAGATCGCTCGAGCCATAACTCCCGGCGGCCGCTTCCTCCTCGTCGCCTGGTGCAAGGCGGAAGGCCTCAACGGCCTGCAGGAGGAACTCGTGCTGCACCCGTTCCAGCGTTATTGGGGCGTGCCTGGGCTCGAGACGCCGTCGGGCTATCGCAGCCATTTCGCCGCCGCCGGGCTGAGGCTCGTCGAGGAGGAGGGCCTCAACGCCAAATGCCGGCCCAACTGGGATTTCGGCTACGACCAGGCGATCGCCGGGATCCGGAACTTCTCGCTCGGCGAGGCCGCGCGCTACCTGTGGAAGGGACTTCCGCTCGGCCGCGCCGGCGTGCGCCTGGTCAAGGAGCAGTTCCATGCCGCGCTCTACATCAGGGCCGCCTTCGACGCCGGCTTCCTCCGCTATACCCTGTTCCTCTCCGAGAAAGCCTGAGGCGGCGGTTGTCCGACGGGTCGCGGCGTGCGAAGCTCCGGCAACTGGTGCGGCGAGGGACGCGCATCGACCATCAGGAGAGGGCACGATGGGTCTTTTCGACTGGCTGAGCGGCAGCAAGCCGGCGCCCGCGGGAGTGAAGAGGCAGTCCGAGGCGAAGCTCCGCGCCGCCCTGATGGCGGTCAATCGCAAAACCCTCCCCTTCCATGTGCGCAGCGGCGAGAAGGAAGGCGTCGACCTGGTCGCCGAATGGCGGATCGTCGACGCCAAATGGTATGAGATATTCGCCAAGGCCGGGATCGAGCGCGTCTTCAAGGTGCTGATGAAGTTGGATGCGGACAAGGGGGAGGTCCGCACCTCCGACCAGGAATGGGAAGTCGAATGGCGGGCCGGGACGCCGACGCTGTCGCTCGCCGGATCCGCCTTCAAGGGACGCAAGTGGGAGAAGAGCTTCGAGACGGTCTACGCGTTTCGCGAGGACGGATCGTACGGCAAGGTCTACGACTACAAGTTCGACACGGACGAGATCAAAGGCCCGTTGATCGAGGCGGCCCACTCGGCCGGCTGGGGCTGGCGGAGCATCGCTTTCGGCAAATTGTGAAGGCGCCGCGGCGCAAGGGATCGGAGACAGGATGAGGAATTCGTATCGGCTCGCGCTTTCGGGCCTTGTGTTGCTTCTGGCCGCCTGCGGCAGCGGTGAAACCGACAATGGCAACGACGTCGCGGCGGCGGCGGCGAACGACGCTGCGTCGGCGACCCGTCCGCCCGCGCCCGTGCCGGCCAAGCCGGCCGTCGTGCTCGAGGGGGATGGGCTTCAGCTTGGCGGACGGCGGCTCGCCTTCGGCGCCACGCAGGACGCGGTCGTCAAGGACCTCGCCGCCGCGATCGGCAAGCCAGCGACGGAGGAAGGTAACCAGGAGGAGTGCGGCGGCGGGCCGCTATACTCCGTAGGGTGGGACGGCAAATTCTACGCCTTGTTCGAGGAGGGCAAGTTCGCCGGCTGGGAGGATCGCGGCCGCTTCCAGACCCAAACCGGCCTCCGGGTCGGCTCGCCGCGCCAACAAGTCGCGAGCCTCACGGGGGTAAGCATCGAGGAGAGCACGCTCGGCATCGAATTCTCCGCAGGCGGGTTCGGCGGGGTTCTCGAGTCCAAGGCGCCGGACGCGAAGGTGACCGACTTCTGGGCAGGAACGACCTGCGTGTTCCGCTAGAGGTTGCGGCGGCCCTCGATCAGGCCGTCGACCAGCGCCGGATCGGCCAGCGTCGACGTATCGCCCAGGTTCGAGAAATCATTCTCGGCGATCTTCCTGAGGATCCGCCGCATGATCTTGCCCGAGCGCGTCTTGGGAAGGGCCGGCGTGAAGTGGAGGATATCGGGCGTGGCGATCGGGCTGATCTCGGTGCGGACTTGCCTCCTCAGCTCCGCCTCAAGCGCTTCGTCGCCTTCCTCGCCGGCATTGAGGGTCACGTAGCAATAGATTCCCTGGCCCTTGATATCGTGCGGATAGCCGACGACCGCGGCTTCGGCGACCTTGGGGTGCGAGACCAAAGCGCTCTCGATCTCCGCGGTGCCGAGGCGGTGGCCGGAGATGTTGAGGACGTCGTCGACCCGGCCGGTGATCCAATAATAGCCGTCCTCGTCGCGGCGGCAGCCGTCGCCGGTGAAGTAGCGGCCGCGATAGGTGGTGAAATAGGTTTCAACGAAACGCTTGTGGTCGCCGTAGACGGTCCGCATCTGGCCGGGCCATGAGCGCTTGAGGCAGAGGTTGCCCGAGGCGGCGCCGGCCAGCGTCGCGCCGTCGGGATCGACGAGCTCGGGTTCCACCCCGAAGAAGGGCCGGCCGGCCGAGCCGGGCTTCATCGCGTGCGCGCCGGGCAGGGTGGTGATCATGATGCCGCCGGTCTCGGTCTGCCACCAGGTGTCGACGACCGGGCAGCGGCGCTCGCCGACGATCTCCCAATACCAGCGCCAGGCCTCGGGGTTGATCGGCTCACCGACCGTGCCGAGCAGGCGGATCGAGGAGCGGTCGTGCTTCTCCACCGGCCCCGCCCCTTCGCGCATCAGCGCCCGGATCGCGGTCGGCGCGGTGTAGAAGATGTTGACGCGGTGGCGCTCGACGACCTCCCAGAAGCGCGAGAAATCGGGGTAGTTCGGCACGCCCTCGAACATGAGCGTCGTGGCCCCGTTGGCGAGCGGTCCGTAGACGACGTAGCTGTGGCCCGTGACCCAGCCGACGTCGGCCGTGCACCAGAAGATTTCGCGCGGCTTGTAGTCGAACACGTAATGGAAGGTGGCGGCCGTCCAGACCGCGTAGCCGCCGGTGGTGTGGAGCACGCCCTTGGGCTTACCCGTCGAACCCGAGGTGTAGAGGATGAAGAGCGGATCCTCGGCGTTCATCCGCTCCGGCTCGCACGTGTCCGGCACCAGCGCCGCGACGTCGTGCAGCCAATGGTCGCGGCCCTCCGTCCAGGCGATGTCGTTGCCCAAGTGGCGAACGACGAGGACGGCGTCGACCTCGCTCCCTTTGGCCAAAGCGGCGTCGACATTGGCCTTGAGCGGAACGAGCTTGCCGCCCCGCATGCCGCCGTCGGCAGTCACGACGAAACGGCTCGCGCAATCCTCGATCCGTCCGTGAAGCGCCTCCGGCGAGAAGCCGCCGAAGACGACGCTGTGCACCGCGCCGATCCTCGCGCAGGCGAGCATCGCGACCGCCGCTTCGGGGATCATCGGCATGTAGAGGGTGACCCGGTCGCCCTTGCGGGCGCCGAGCGCCTTCAGGCTGTTCGCCATCCGCACCACCTCGCGGTGCAGCGCGCCATAGGTGAGGCTTCGTCCCGTGCCCGGTTCATCGCCCTCGAACAGGATCGCGACCTGATCGGCGCGCGCGGCCAGGTGCCGGTCGACGCAGTTGACGCAGAGGTTGAGCTCGCCGTCCTCGAACCATTTGATGTCGACGGGGTCGAAGGACCAGTTCGAAATCTTCGACGGGCGCGAATACCAGTCGATCCGTTGCGCCTGCTCCGCCCAGAAGCCGGCCGGATCGTCGAGCGAACGCTCGTAGAGCCGCTCGTAATCACCGAGGCTGCAATGGCTGGTCTCGGCCAGGCTCGCCGGCGGCGCGATCTTCTCGTCCATAAGGCTCTCCTGCAGCTGCCGATAGCGCGGCCCTCCCGATGAGGCCAGCGGTCCGGCAAACGCCTGATCTGGATCAGGCTGATCGCCCGGAGCTCGCCCCTGTTTCCTGGCTGGTCGAGCTCTATGTCGAGGAGCGCAGCCATACTCGAACATTGCCGAGGCGAGCCCGGACAAGGCGCTCTCGATGCACGACATGCGGGTCCACGTCCTCTCCGACGACGATGGCGTCGACCTCGAGTCGAGACGGCCTTTGCCGCCGAAGAGCTAGCGGCGGGGGCTAAGCCCCTCTATCGGGGCGGCATGACAGTCGAAGCGGATTTCCTGATCGTCGGCGGCGGCATTGCCGGTCTCTCCGCGGCGGCGAGGCTGGCCGGGCACGGCAAGGTCGTGGTGCTCGAGGCCGAGGAGGCGCTCGGCTATCACAGCTCGGGCCGGAGCGTCTCGTTCAGCCATTTCGGCATCGGCAACGCCGCCGTTCGCGGCCTGACCGCGTGGAGCCGTTCCTTCTTCGAGACCCAGCCGGAGGGCTTTTGCGACACGCCGGTCAGCCGGGCGATGGAAACGCTCTACCTCGCACCCGAGCGCCAGCTGCGCGACCTCGAGGCGCTCTACTCGGATATGTCCCGCTTCACCGACGCGATCGAGTGGCTCGACGCTGCCGACATGGCTCGCCTCTGCCCGGTCCTTCGCACCGGGCCCGAAGGCGCGGTGAAAGGTCTGCGCGACCCGACGGGGCTCAAGCTGGATGCCAACGCCTTGCTTCACTCCTTCGCGCGCGAAGTCCGACGCCGGGGAGGCGAGGTGCTGAACGGCCGCCGGGTCGCTGCCGTCGAAGCCGGCTGGACGGTGCGGACTGAAAACGGCGACGACTTCTCCGCGCCCGTCCTGATCAACGCGGCGGGCGCCTGGGCGGACCGGCTGGCGGCGATGGCCGGCGTTCGTCCCATCGGCCTTCAGCCGAAGCGCCGGACCATCATCGTCGTCGATCCTCCCGCCGGCATGGACGCCTCGGCCTGGCCCTTCGTGCACAGCGCTGCCGGCGATTTCTACATGCTCCCCGAGGCGGGGCAATTGCTCGTCTCACCGGTCGACGAGGTCGAGGACGACCCCTGCGACGCCCAGCCGGAGGAATATGACGTCGCCCTCGCCGCCTATCAGCTCGAGCGCTACACGACGCTCACCGTCGGCCGTGTCGCGCACCGCTGGGCCGGCCTTCGCTCGTTCGTCGCCGACCGGACCCCGACCGCGGGCTTCGATCCCGAGGCGGAAGGATTCTTCTGGCTCGTCGGCCAGGGCGGCTACGGCCTCCAGACCGCGCCCGCGATGAGCGCGGCCGCCGAATCGCTGGTCACCGGCAGGCCCTGGCCGAAGGGTCTTGCCGATCTCGGGGTCATGCCGGAGCTGATCCGCCCGGACCGGCTCTTCTCGTCGCATTCCGCCGCAACCTGAGCCCGTGCGCGTCGTTCTGCCGCTAGCGAAGAGGGGATAGATTTGGACCAGTCCGCCCAGTGGCAGCCGGGGCCCGCCGATCGCAACGGTCCGGCCGGAGGGCCCGAATATCCGCCGCCGCCGCCGCGTTCGCGCTTGGCCTGGCTGAATCCCCTGACCTGGGGCTGGCGGCGCATCGTCCTCGCCATACTCGCCCTCTTCATGCTGATCGTCGCCTGGCTGGCGGTGACCGCGCCGCTCTCCAAATCGCTTCAGCCGATCGCCGCTCCAAGCCTCACCCTCGTCTCCGCGGAGGGCGACCCGATCGCCCGTCGCGGAGCGGACATTCGCGAGCCGGTGCGGATCGCCCAGCTTCCCAAGCGCGTCCCCGCCGCCTTCATCGCGATCGAGGACCGCCGCTTTCACGACCATCTCGGGATCAGCCTGCGCGGCATCGCCCGGGCGGCCTGGCGCAACCTCGGCGCGGGCGGGGTTCGCGAAGGGGGCAGCACGATTACCCAGCAGCTCGCCAAAATATCGTTCCTGACCGCCGAGCGCACCGCCGGGCGCAAGGCCCAGGAAGTGCTGATCGCCTTCTGGCTCGAGGCCTGGCTGACCAAGGAGGAGATACTCGAGCGCTACCTCTCCAACGTCTATCTCGGCGACAACACCTACGGCCTGCGGGCCGCGTCCTGGCACTATTTCAGCGTTCCGCCCGAGAAGCTGAGCGTTGCCCAGGCGGCGATGCTTGCGGGAATGGTGAAGGCGCCGTCCCGCCTGGCGCCGACGCGGAGCCTGAAGCTCGCCCGCGCCCGGGCCAAGATCGTGGTCGGCGCGATGGTTCGCGACGGGGTGCTGACCGAGCGCGAGGCGCGACGCCTAAAGCCCGCCTCGCTCCGCGTCGAGCGTCAGAAGGTCGTGCCGACCGGCACCTATTTCGCCGACTGGGTGCTGCCGATGGCGCGGGCCCGGGGGGACGAGAGCTATGGCGAGCAGGTCGTCGAGACGACGCTCGAGGCGCGCCTCCAGAAGCTCGCCCTGCAGACTGTGCGGCGGGCCGGCCTCGGCCGCGCCCAGGTGGCTCTCGTCGCGATGCGGCCCGACGGGCGCGTCGTCGCGATGGTCGGCGGCAAGGATTATGCGAAGAGCCCCTTCAACCGCGCCACGCAGGCCCGTCGCCAGCCCGGCTCCGCGTTCAAGCTCTTCGTCTACCTCGCGGCGCTTCGCGCGGGCCTGACGCCCGACACGCCGATCGCCGACACGCCGCTCCGGATCGGCGACTGGCAGCCGAAGAATTACGGCGACCGCTACCGGGGCACGCTCTCGCTTCGGGACGCGCTCGCTTTGTCGAGCAACGTCGCGGCGGTGCGCCTCTCCGAGCGCGTCGGCCGTCAGAACGTCATCCGCGCCGCGCGCGACCTCGGCGTCCGCAGCCCCCTTAACGACAATCCCAGCCTCGCGCTCGGCACCTCCGGGGTGACCCTTCTGGAGCTGACGTCGGCCTATGCCGCGGTCGCGGCGGGGGCCTATCCGGTCGCGTCCCGCGGTCTCGAGGAAGATCAGGGGCCCTGGTGGCAGCGCATCTGGCGGCAAAGCGGCGGCGGCATGCGGGGCGATGCCGCCTTCGACGACTTGAAGGAAATGCTCGGGGGAGTCGTCGCGCGGGGCACGGGCCGCGCAGCGGCCCTCGCCGTCCCGGCGTACGGCAAGACCGGCACGACCCAGGACAGCCGCGACGCCTGGTTCGTCGGCTTCGCGGAGGACCTGGTCGTCGGAGTGTGGGTGGGCAACGACGACAATAGCCCCCTTCCCGGCGGCATCGCCGGCGGCGGCCTTCCGGCGCAGATCTGGCGCAGTTTCATGAGCCAGGCGACGGGCGCGGGACCCGCCCCCACCCTCGAGCCGCCGCTCCAGGCGCCGATCCGGGTGGAGGCGGGAAACGGCTCGGTGACGCTGCCGATCGAGGGAACCGGCTACGAGGTCGGCGTCCAGGTCGACGCCAACGGGGTCAGCGTCTCCGCTCAGCCGTCGCCCGGCTCGCCGCAGGACCAGCCCTCACCCGACGAGCGGCCCGATCAAAGCGCCAATCCCCCGCCGGCCCCGCCCGCGCCGAAAGGGAACGAACCCCCTCCCGACGAGGACGAGGACGGGCAGGGAGGGGGTTAGGCCGGACCGGCCGTCGTCGCCGCAGCGGCGCGCGAACGGGCGCGGCGGTCCCAGACCTTCTTGGCGACCCAGGCGCCGCCCACGGCCAGACCGAGCGGGCCGAAGGCGCGGCGCGCGAGGGCCGGCGCGAGGGCGCCGACGAGAAGGCCGGTGCCGCCATTGTAACGTCCCGCCAGGCGGCGGCCGAGCATCGCTCCTGCAATCTTGCCGATCATCTACTCAACTCCTTGATTTGGTTCAAAGGGAAGAGCGCGGGAGGCCCCCACTTGTTCCCCGGCGAAGGCCGGGGTCCAGGTCTGATTCCGAACTGGGCCCCGGCCTCCGCCGGGGAACAGTCAGTCGAGGAACAGTTCCGCCGCCGCCTCGACGATCGCGTCGACGTCGAGCCGGTATTCTCGGTAGAGGTCGGGGAGCGACCCGGTCTGCCCGAATCGCTCGACGCCGAGCGGGCTGACCCGGTGGCCCAGCACGCCGCCGAGCCAGGAGAGCGACGCCGGCGCGCCGTCGAGCAGGGTGACGAGGCCGGCGGTGGGGGACAGCCGCAACAGCAGTCTCTCGACATGCGAAGGCGCCGTCCCCTGCCCTCCCCACCGCCCGCGCCGGCGCTCGCTCCACCCGCGGTGGAGAAGGTCCGGCGAGGTCACCGCCAGGAGGCCCAGGCCGGGGACGTCGTCGCGAAGCGAGTCCCACGCGGCGAGCGCCTCGGGCGCCAGAGCGCCGGAATAGACCAGCGCCGCCGCGGCGCCTTCGGCCGGCTCGCGGAGCCAGTAGGCGCCGGCCAGAGCCCCGGCCTTCCAGGCGTCGTCCGGGCGCTCGGCCTGACGTATCGTGCGCGTGCTGAGGCGAAGGTAGACGCTCTCCCCGTCCGGCGCCTGGATGAGCCGGAAGGCCTCCTCCATGAACAAGGCGAGCTCGTCGGCGAAGGCGGGCTCGTAATGGCGCAGGCCGGGCTGGCCGAGCGCTATCAAAGGCGGATTGATCGACTGGTGCGCGCCGCCCTCCGGCCCCAGCGTCACGCCCGAGGGCGTCGCGACGAGCAGGAAGCGCGCGTCCTGGTAGCAGGCGTAATTGAGCGCATCGAGGCCGCGGGCGATGAACGGGTCGTAGACCGTCCCGATCGGGAACAGCCGCGTCCCGAACAGGTCGCCGGCGAGGCCCAATGCGGCCAGCATCAGGAACAGGTTGTTCTCCGCGATGCCGAGCTCGATATGCTGGCCCGCGTCCGTCGCGCCCCATTTCTGCGCCGAGGGGATCTTCGCCGCGGCGAAGACGTCAGCGAGCGCGGCGCGGCGGAAGAGGCCGCGCTGGTTCACGAACGCGCCGAGATTGGTCGAGACCGTGACGTCGGGCGAGGTCGTGACGATGCGATCGACCAGCGGCGCGCCGGCGCGGCTGAGGTCGAGGAGGATGCGCCCGAAGGCCGCCTGGGTCGACTGCTCCTCCCCAGCGGGGGCGGGGACGGCAGGCACCTCGACCTGGTCCCAGGGCCGCTGGCGCTTCTCCCGCGCGATGCGGCTCGCCTCGGCGAGCGCCTTCGCCGCTTCCGCCGAATTGCCGCCGAGCCCGGCCCAGGGCTCCCACTCCTCGCCTCGCCCGATCCCCATCTTCTCGCGCAGCGCCGCGATCTGACCGGGGTTCATGAGGCCCGCATGATTGTCCTTGTGGCCCGCGAAGGGGAGGCCGAACCCCTTGATCGTGTAGGCGATGAAGAGGGTCGGGACGTCGTCCTGCGCCGCGTCGAACGCCTCGACGAGGCTCGCCATGTCGTGGCCGGCGAGGTTGGTCATGAGCGCCGCCAGCGTCTCGTCGTCGCGCGCGCCGAGCACCGGCCCGGCCTCGGGCGCCTCCTTCAGGATCCGCTCCCGCCAGGCCGCGCCGCCGAGATAGGTTAGCGCCGCGTAATCCGCGTTGCCGCATTCGTCGATCCAGCGCTTCAGCGCCTCGCCGCCGGGCTCGCCGAACACCCTCTCAAGCGCCCTGCCGTATTTCAGGGTGACGACGCGCCAGCCGCAGCTCGCGAAAATCTCGTCGAAGCGGCGGAACATGCGCTCCGCGGTCGTCGCGTCGAGCGACTGGCGATTATAGTCGACGATCCACCAGCAATTGCGGATGTCGTGCTTGTAGGCCTCGATCAGGCATTCATAGATGTTGCCCTCGTCGAGCTCGGCGTCGCCCATCAACGCCACCATCCGCCCCGTATCGGCGGGGTCGAGCATGCCGTGCGCGACAAGATAATCCTGCACCAGGCTCGCGAAAGCCGTGATCGCGACGCCGAGACCGACGGACCCCGTCGAAAAATCGACCGGAATCTTGTCCTTGGTGCGGCTCGGATAGGATTGCATGCCCCCGAAGCCGCGGAAATTCTCGAGCTGCTCGCGGCTCTGCGAGCCCAGCAGGTAATGGACGGCATGCAGCACCGGCCCCGCATGCGGCTTGACCGCCACCCTGTCGTTCGGCCTCAGCGCGTGGAAATAGAGCGCCGCCATGATCGCCGTCATCGAGGCGCAGCTCGCCTGGTGCCCGCCGACCTTGAGGCCGTCCGGGCTTTCGCGAAGGTGGTTGGCGTTGTGGATCGTCCACGCCGAAAGCCAGCGCAGCCGCTCCTCGATCGAGCGCAGCGCGTCGAGGCGAGAGGATTCGCCTTCGCCCTTCACCGGGAACGGCGCATGCTTCTTCGGAGCGGAGCTCGTCTTCGGCATCGCGCGCGCCTTAGCCGTGCAATCGGAGGAAAGCGACAGGAGCGGCGCTGAGCTGGCGTTGCGGTCTCCAGCGCCCGGCTCTTCCTTTCGGGGCGACCGGCCAGCCCGCGAAAGCAGATGGAATCGGCTAGCTCGGCGGCTACATCTGACAGAGATGGCGGCCGAATCGCCCCTTTCCCCGCTCGATCGGGCTGCGCGCGCGATCGTCCGCGCCGGCGAGGCCGCTGCGGTCCCGTTCGTCCCGGTCGCGGCGCTCGCCGCGGTCGCCGTGTTCCTTCCGGTGGGACAGGACGCCCAGGACATGGTCAACTTCCTCATCCCGTGGATGGAGGAGGTCCGGCGCGGCGGGCTGGGCGGCCTGTCCGGAGAGTTTTCCAACTATTCCCCGCCCTACATCTACCTTCTCTATCTCGTGAGCTGGCGCGTCCCCATCATCGGCACCGTCCCTGCGATCAAGCTGATCGGGCTTCCCTTCGTCTTCCTCGCCTCCGCGGCAATCTACGGCATAGTGAGCGATTCAACCGGTTCGCGCGTTCGGGCCGCCGCCGCCGCCGCTCTCTGGCTCCTGCCCACGTTGATGGTGAACGCCTTCTACTGGGGCCAGGCCGACATCATTTACGCCGCATTCCTGCTCTGGTTCGTGCGGTGGTCGATCGCGGATCGGCCTGGCGCGGCAGCGCTCGCATTCGGGATCGCGCTATCCTTCAAGCTGCAGGCGATGTTCGTGTCGCCACTGCTGCTCTACCTGCTGCTCCACCGGCGGCTCCGGCCGTACCATCTCGCGCTCATCCCGGCCGCCTGGACGGCGCTGATGATCCCGCCGTCGCTGCAGGGCGGTCGTGGGCCGAGTGCCTGACGGTCTACTGGCACCAATATCAATCGGTCCGCCACCTCGCGGCCAATGCGCCGAACATTTGGCGCGCGGCCTTCAAGATCGTGCCCTACGAAGTGGGAGTCGTCCTGGGTCTGGCGGCTGGCACGGCGGCAGCGGTCCTCATCGTGGCCCTTGCCTCGCGGAGACGAGTTGAGGCCCAGACCATCCTTCTCGTCGCCACCGCCTCGGCGGCGCTGCTCCCCTACGTCCTGCCCAAAATGCACGATCGCTTCTTCTTTCCCGCCGACATTCTGACCGTTGCATTCGCTTTCGCGCGGCCGCGCAAATGGCCGATCGCGGCTCTCTGCCAGCTCGGATCGATCCTCGCCTATATGACGTTCCTCGGGGTGTCGGTGCGGGGTTCGCTCTTTGCGATCCTGCCGATGAGCATCGCCGTCGGCCTTCTGGCGTTGTGCCTGATCGAAGCTGATGACCCGGAGCAGGAAGCGGGAGCCGCCGACGCGGGCATGGCATCGGGCCGCGCCACCGGCGCAGCCTAAGACGAAAAGCGGTTGGCTCCTCGCGCCGCGCTCATTCGCCGGACCCCGGCGACGGAGGTCCCGCGCTCCCGCACGCCCTCGAGCAGAACCCAGTCCGCGAACGCAACCTCGGGGGTGAGGGTGAGGACCGCGTAGCCGCGACGCGACGTGTCAGTCCACCGAAGGCCCGGGTTGCGCGCCAGGAGGGCGCGAGCGATATCCGTCGGGCGGGTTCCCGGCGCATAGGCTTCGAAGCCGGGCGAGGTGACGCTATGGCCGGCGATCTCCGCGCCCGCCGGATGGCCGTCGAGAGTCAAGTCGAACGCCCAGCCGTTGTGGCTGTCCCCTGAAAGCACGAGCAGGTTCGCGTCGGCATCGAGCGCTGAGCGCAGCAGCCGGTCGCGCGCGGCGGGATAGCCATCCCAGCTGTCGAGGTTGAGCGGCATGTCAAGCGCGGAAGCGGCGAGCGCGAGAGCGCTGCGCTTGCGGATGAATTCGGGCGCGTCGGGCGCGATCCAGCCCTTCGCCTCGAGCGGAAGCATGAGTTGCCCCATCACGGTCTGCTGGGCGAGGACCTGCCAGCGCGTGCCTTGCCGAGTGGAGCGCCGCAGGGAGGCGCCGAGCCAGGCCTCTTGCTCGCTGCCGAGCATGGTCCGGCCGGGATCCCGCCAGGCGCCGTCGCGGAAGGCCGCGAGCGCGCCCTTCACGTCCTGGCGGCCGGCGATGACCCGGCCGTAGTCGGGCGGCTCGCTTCGCGCCGACAGCCGGGTCTCGGGCCGGAAAAGGGTCGCGAGGTCGCCGATCTGATAGGCCTCCCACGCATTTTCGGAGATCGGAAGCCACTCGCGATAGGCGCGCTGGGCGGCGGCCTTGCGGACGCTCCACGGGCCTTCCTTGGCGGGCTGATGGTTCTCCGCGCCGCCCGACCAGCTGTCGTTCGCGCTCTCGTGATCGTCCCACATCATCACCATCGGGAAGAGGCGGTGCAGCGCCTGCAGATCCGGATCGGCGCGATAGGCCGCGTAGCGGCGCCGATAGCCCTCAAGCGCGAACGCCTCGCCCGGCGGATCGAGCAGGCGGCCCGGCATGGCCTCCTTGGCCGAAGGATAGGTGCCGTTCGGATATTCGTAGAAATAATCGCCAAGGTGGACGACGAGATCGAGGTCGCGCCGAGCGGCGGCGTGTGCGTAGGCGTTGAACCAGCCGAACGGCAGGTTCGCACAGGAAAAGACGCCGAGCGAGAAGCGGTCGGTGCGCCCTTCCGGCAGTGTACGCGTGCGGCCCGTGACGGACACAGCGCCGTTTCCGTCGCGGAAGCGATAGAAATACCAGCGGCCCGGCTTCAGGCCCGTGACGACCGGCTTCACGCAATGATCGTGCTCGGGATCGGCGAGGGCGTCCCCTTCGGCGACGATGCGCGCGAAATCGGGCGTCCGCGACATCTGCCAGTGAAGCCGGCCGCCGGGCACATGGCGGGCCCACAGCATCACGGAGCGCTGCCGCGGCTCGCCGCTGGCAACGCCGTGCGTGAAGCCGGGCGCCACGACGGCCTGGGAGAGGCCGGGCGCCGCGAGCGCCCCGAGACCGAGAGTGCTGCCCTGAAGGAAGAGCCGCCGATGGAGGCTGAAGGTCATGGAGCGCTTGTGGCGCAACAACCTATGCTTCGGCAATCCGGCTCCTCGCCGAGCGAGCTCAGGGATTGCGCAGTTCGACGAGCGTTCGAGCCGCCCAGTCGTACATCGCCCCATCCTGCGCACGCTGGAACCGGTCGAGGCGTCGCGCGCGACGGTCCGTCTCCTCGAGCAGGGGAATGGCCTCCGGTGAGCGGCCGGTGCGAATGAGGAGCGCCGCCTGCCGGCACTGCGCCTCGGCGCCCGCCATCCGCTCGCCGAGCTCGGCGTAGAGCGCGAGCGCGCGCTCGGTCTCGCCGCTGTCGTCGAGGCTTCGGGCGAGGAGCAAAGCGGCGCGGTCGTTCTCCGACTGCGACGCCGATTCCGGCAGCCGCTCCAGCAGGCTGCGGGCGGCCGTCGAATTGCCCGCCTCCAGCTCGGCGCGGGCGAGCTTGAGCTGCGAGCCGCGATCGCCGGCCGGCGTTTTCGCGAGGGCCTTGCGATAATGACCGACCGCCTCGCTCCACGCCCCGCTCGCTGCCAGCGCGTCCCCGAGCGTGGTGCGGGTCGCGGCGGTGTCGGCGACTTCGAGCGCTTCGCGCGCCGTCCGGACCTCGCGATCCGGGTCGAGCCTTCGGGCCGCCGCGGCCTTTGCCGCACGCACGCGCGGGCTGCCCGCATATTCGGGAAGGATCTCGAAAAAGGCGTAAGCGGCGCAGCCGGGGATAGAGAGGAAGATGATCACCATCAGCCACATCGAGTTGCGGCTGTTGCGCACGCAATGAACCGCGCAGGCGATCTGGATCAGGATCGAGACAAAGAGAAAGGGCATCACCCCCGCCGCGGCTCCTCGGGCTCGTCGTCGCGGGCATCGCCCTCGCCGACCTTTCCGGCCGATCCGATCGCGGCGTCGACGAGCCCGGCCCGCATCATCCACCAGAAGAGCAGGATGCCGGGCAGGGCGAGCACGGTCGTCAGCAAATAGTAGCTCTGATAGCCGAGCGAATCGATCAGGCGCCCGGCCAAAGACCCGGTGAGGAAGCGCCCCACGATCGCCGCGGCCGCCGAGAGCAAAGCGAACTGGGTCGCGGTGAAGCGCAGGCTGCAGACCGCCGAGAGGAAGGCCACGACGGCGACGCCCCCGACGCCGCTGGCGAAATTCTCGAAGCCCATGGTGAAGGCCATCATCGGCACGGAGCGTCCCATCACGGCGAGGAAGGCGAAGCTGAGGTTCGAGACGCCCATCAGCAGGAGGCTGATCAGGACCGCGCGCTTCATTCCCCATTTGGCGTAGATGATGCCACCGACGAATATGCCGACCATCAGGGCGAAGAAGCCGACCCAGACGTCGGCGAACAATATCTCTTCCTTCGAGAAACCGTCGGTGACGAACAGGTCGCGGACCATGAGGTTCGCCATCGTGTCGCCGATCTTGTGGACGAGGACGAAGACGAAGACGAGCCAGGCGCCCTTGCGCCGGAAGAACTCGACCATCGGGCCGACGACGTCGCGCTTGACCAGGGCCTCGGGGGCGTCGCCGAAGCGGTTCGCGCCCGTCTCCCCGGGCTTGACGGCCAGGACGACGACGAGTGCGGCGACAATGGCGAGGGCCACCCAGAAGAGGTTGAGGTTGCCGACGATCGCCGCGGCGGCCGGCGCGAGCAGCAGCCAGCCGAGATGGCCGCTCCAGCCCACGTCGTGCGCGCGGCGGACGGTGAGATCGACGATCGGATAGATGAGGCCGAACAGCGCGATCCGCGACAGGATGTTCGAATCGAGCAGCCAGTCGAGGCCGAAGGCGCCCGCGAGGATCAGCGGAATGGCGACGAGCAGCTTGCGGTAGCTCCCGGCGCTCGCGCGCTGCGGCCATTCGCGCACCTTGCGGCGCCGCGGCTCGCCCGCGATCAGCGAGACGATGACGGCCGACAGCGCGAGCGGCGCGCAGGCCATGTAGCCGAAAGTCCAGTCCACGCTGGCCGCGCCGGCGAGCGCGACCGTGCCGGCGAGGAAAGCGCCGATCCGCCAGCCATATTGCGACATGCCCGATCCGGTGCCGAGCTGCTCGGGCTCGAGCAGCTCGATGCGGTAGGCGTCGATGACGATATCGTAGGTCGCGCCTGCGAAGCCGAGCGCCAGCGCGGCCAGGAGCACCTTCGAGGCGCCGTCGGCCGGGTCCGTGCGGGCGAGGAGGACGATCGCGCCCATCACCAGGAGCGCGCAAAGGACGAGCCACGTCCGCCGCTGTCCGAAGCGCGCGGTGAACGGCAGGCGCACGCGATCGACGACCGGCGCCCACGCCCATTTGATGCTGTAGATGAGGAGGACGAAGGCGAAGGCCGAGATCGTCTTGCGCTCGATCCCGCCCTCGGACAGCCGCTGGGTCAGCGTCGCGGCGAGCAAGGTGAAGGGGAGGCCCGAGGAGATTCCTAGGAAGAAGGCCGCGATCGGCGCCATCTCGGTATAGGGGCGCACGCCCGCGGGAATGCGGCCGCGCCAGCCGGCGGCGCGAGCTTCGGTGGCACTGGTCATGCCCGCCTTTGTAGCGGCTCCGGCGTGGCGGGCCAGAGGTTAGATGAGGCTTGCCTTGGCCCCCCGCTCGCCGCACTTTCCCCGCCATGGACATGCCCACCCGCCAGCGGCCGACCGAAGGGCAGCTCGCCCTCGCCGGCGTGATCGCGCGCGGCGAGAGCACGCACGGCGCCGGCATCACCACCGTGCCCGCGTCCTGCTACACCGACCCGCAAGAATATGAGCGCGAGCAGGCGCGCTTGTTCCGGCGGCTTCCGACCGTGATCGCGCCGTCGGCGCTGCTGCCGAAGAACAACATGGCCGTGCCTCACGACGGCTTCGGCCTTCCCCTGCTCGTCACCCGCGACAAGCAGGGCAAGGCGCACGTCTTCTACAACGTCTGCCGGCACCGCGGCACGCGCCTCCTCGAAGGCGCGCAGGCGCAATGCGCGCCCCGGCTCGTCTGCCCTTATCACGCCTGGTCCTACGCCATGGACGGTGCTCTCGCCGGGATGCCGCGCCCGGACACCTTTCCGGGCCTCGACAAGGCGGATTACGGGCTCGCCGAGCTTCCCTCCTGCGAAGCCGGGGGTCTCATCTGGTTCGCCCGCGAGGGGGCCGATTTCTCGGACGCGCGCGGCCTGGCGCCGGAGTTCGACGCCTTCGGCCTGGCGGGCCACCACCTCTACCGCCGCCGGGTCCACGACGTCGCTTCCAACTGGAAGCTGATCATGGACGCCTTCCTCGAAAGCTATCATGTCCAGCGCCTGCACGCGCCGACGATCGCCAAGTTCTTCGCCGACGGAGTGACGGCCGCCGACGTCCTCGGCCGCCACCAGCGCTCCGCCGTCGGCCGCACCGACCATCTCGCCGACATCGACCATATGGACTGGGCGGCGCTGAGGGCGGTGATCACGTTCGCATACCAGCTCTTCCCCGCCACGATCATGATCATGAGCCCGGATTACGTGAACCTGATGGTGCTGATGCCGCAATCGGTCGGCCGGACACTCGTCGAGGATTTCATGCTGATCCCGGAGCCGCCCTCCAGTGCCGAGGAAGAGGATCATTGGGCGCGCAGCTGGGCCTTGCTCGACGAAGGCGTCTTCGGCGCCGAGGACTATCGCGCCGCCGCGCTGGGGCAGCAAGGGCTGGCCACGGGAGTGGTGAAAGAGCTCACGCTGGGCACTCTGGAGACCGGCATCCGCCACTTCCACGACCAGGTGCGGGCGGCGCTCGCAGACCGCGGGTAGAGGCCGTCACCCCGGACTTGATCCGGGGTCCGCCTTCTTACGATCGCAGCCGCAGAGAAGGTGGATGCCGGATCAAGTCCGGCATGACGAGTTTGGGGCCAGCCTAGTCAGCCTCCTCGTACAAGCTCAGCCCCGCAGGCAGCTTCTTCACGGCCTTCCCCTGCAGCTTCCGGTCCAGCGCTTCCAGCGCGGCCTTCATCACCTTGTCCGAATAAGGCTTGGCGAGGCACCCGATGCCAAGGGTGCGCGCCTCCATCGGGCAGTTTGCGGTGACGAAAAGCACCGGCACCTGCCGCGCGGCCGCAGCTCGGGCGACGTCCATTCCGTCCCCCTCGCCGCTCAGGCTGACGTCGCTGAGCACGAGGTCGACCGGCTCCTCGCCGAGCACGCGCACGGCGTCGGCGAGATTGTCCACGGTGGCGACGACCTCATATCCGCACTCGCGCAGGAGATGCTCGTTGTCGAACGCGACCAGCGGCTCGTCCTCGACGATCAGGATCCGGCTTATCGCCCTTTCGCCCTTGCCGAACAGCATATATGCGCGACGCGCCCCCTTATCGATCCTTGTGCCCGCGTAACGAGCGATGGGGGGTTCGGTGCCGCCCCGCCGCTTTCGGCTGGGCGCATATTTCCGCCCGTCCGGCTTCGCTTCGAGAAGGAATAGTCCCCTGACCCCGCCCCGGAACCCAAAGGACGGCCAGAGGATCGCCAAGCTCCTCGCTCGCGCCGGCATCGCGTCGCGCCGGGAGGTGGAGCGGATGATCGATGAAGGCCGAGTCGCCGTCGGAGGCAAGACCGTGGAGACGCCCGCGACGATACTGGCCTCGCTCCACGGCGTCACGGTCGACGGCAAGGGGGTGCGCGCGCCGGCCCCGGCCCGCCTCTTTCGTTATCACAAACCCAGCGGGCTGCTCACCACCGAGCGCGACCCCAAGGGCCGCCCCACCATCTACGACCGTTTACCCAAGGGCTTGCCGCGCGTGATGCCGGTCGGTCGGCTCGACCTCAACACCGAGGGATTGCTGCTCCTGACCACCGACGGCGAGCTGAAACGCCAGCTGGAGCTTCCCGCCACGGGCGTCGAGCGCACCTATCGGGCCCGGGTCTTCGGCGAGATCAGCCAGGACCGGCTCGAGAGCCTCATCACCGGCATTGAGATCGAGGGGATACGCTACGGCTCGATCGACGCCAACCTCGAGCGCCGCACCGGCCGCAACGCCTGGCTCGAAATGCGCCTGACGGAGGGGAAGAACCGGGAAGTTCGACGGGTGCTGGAGCATCTCGGGCTGCAGGTCTCGCGGCTGATCCGCGTGGCCTATGGACCGTTCATTCTGGGGGATTTGCCCGGTGGGGCGGTGGATGAGGTCAGGCAGCATGACCTCGTGGCGTTTCGCAAAGGGCTGAGAGGGGAGCAGGGAAGAGACCGTTCGGGCTGAGCTTGTCGAAGCCCTCCCTTTCTGTTTCTGCTCAGCGCCATGGCGTTTTGGGCCTACATGCTGCACTGCGCGGACCGCACCTTCTACGTCGGCCATACGGATGACCTCGATGCGCGAATCGGGGCGCATCAGTCCGGGCTGATCCCCGGTTATGCCGCGACTCGACTGCCTGTGATGCTCGTTTGGGCCGACGAGTTTCCCACCCGTTACGAGGCGCTGCAGGCTGAGCGGCAGATCAAGGGGTGGAGCCGAGCCAAGAAGCTCGCGCCGATACGGAGCGACTGGGCTCTGATCTCGCAGCTCGCCCGAAACTCGACAGACAAGAAGAGGGCTTTGACAGGCCCAGCCCGAACGGAGCCTTGCCCCTGATGCGCATCATCGCCGGCCGATGGCGGGGGCGGCCCCTCGTCGCGCCGCCCGGCCTCGCCACGCGTCCCACATCGGACCGCACTCGCGAGGGCCTTTTCTCGATGCTGACCAGCCGCCTCGGCACTTTCGAGGGCTTGCGCGTCGCCGACCTCTTCGCGGGCTCCGGCGCGCTCGGCCTCGAAGCCCTCTCGCGCGGCGCTGCGCACGCCTTTTTCGTCGAGCGGGGTCCGGAGGCTGTGAAGGCCATACGCGCCAACATCGCCAGGCTCGACGCCGCAGGCGAGGTCCTCCCCGGCAGCGCCGAGCATGTCCGCATCCCCGGCGAGATCCACCTCGCTTTCCTGGACCCGCCCTACGGGAGCGGCCTGGCCGCGAGCATCCTGCCGCGTCTTTCCCTCGCCGCGGGCGCCCTGGTGACCGTCGAGACCGGACGCGGCGAGGCCGTTGGGGCGGATGGGTTCGAGTCCGAAGCGGAGCGGATATACGGCAAAGCGAAGATCACGCTGCTCCGCCGGCGCGGCGAGGCTCCTATTTCTGCTCGACGTTAAAGACGCGGCGGAGCAGCGATTCGAGCGCCAGGAACACGCCCTCGACACCGAATCCCGCCACGAAACACAGAGCTGGCGCCGAGAGGTGGACGGCACCAAGCAGACCCTGCGAAGACCCCGCGTCCGCATCGGATGTGACGAACAGGCCGACGCACGCCCCGATCACCGCCCCGAGCGCGAGCTGGATGAAGGCGAGGCTGAGGTCGCGCGGCATCAAGGTGCTGTCGCGCAACTTGGCGGAGATCGATCGCACCACGGCAGCCGCCGAGCCGAGCAACCCGTAGAAGATGGGAAGTATGGTGCCGGCAAGGACGCCCAGGAAGACGGCCGCCCACTCAAGGTTGACGCTCTCCTTGCCGTCAGAATCGACGACCACCGCTTTCTCCCCGGTCGCTCCCATGCCCGTTGCCAGAATGTCTCGCAGCCAGGTCTGCTTCTGAAGCCAGAGCCGCAGATTGTCACCGGCCGCCTCTCGCCGCTCGTCGCCCGGAGTCCGGACCGCAACGGCCTTGTCGGGCTCGTCGCCCCGCGCGGCCGGTTGCACCGCCACGGAGGCGTTCGCCGGGACGGAGGCGTTGTCACCGGCGACATTTCCCTGGTCGGGGTGGCCCGTCGCGGGCGGCTCCGTGACTGCCGTCAGCCGCGCCGTCTCGAGCGCGTTGACGCGATTGAGCAGCGAGCTGCCGGTGGCGACGTCCCACGAAGCCACGCACGTGACGACCAGCCAGAAGATCAGGAACAGGATCATGGACAGAAAGGACAAGCGATATCGAAAGGCGCGGCGCGCGAAGGTCGGGTAGGCGAGGGCCGCCAGAGAGGCGCGCGACGGCGGTACCGAGCCGCTGCCGCCGCCTCCCGCCGCGGCCGAGAGGCCGGCTCTCGGGCTGACGGGAGCGGCGCGTGGCATCGCGCCGCTCACCCAAAGCAGCAAACGGCGCCACCAGGGCCTTTTGTCGTCGCTATGCTCGCCGACGACGGTCAGCGTGAACGCGATGCTCGCCCCCGTGGCCGGCGAGGCCGCGAGATTGAGCATGTCCTTGGCGCGAAGCAGCTTCGCCGCATTAGCCGCGTCCTTGCCCCGATCGGCCGGTTGCGGCGGCCAGACGATCTCGCAGATCTGCTCCAGCCAGGTCTTGTCGCCTTCCCGCTTGAAGATGGGATCGCCGCCGTCGGGCGGAATTGCCTTGGCTCGAGCGGACGAGATGTTGTCGAGGAGGAGGTAAACTTCGGCCAGCTCCCTGGCCAGAATGAAATCCTGGATGTCGGACCCGCCCTTTTGCAGATCGACTTCGGTATCTTTGTCGCTCATGCTTCCCCCTCCGCACGAGATCTGCCGGCCTTTGAAAGCTTCGGCTTCCCACTCCATTGTATAAGCGAACTCAATTTACGTTGCCAATCCCGCAACTCGCAGCGCCGGACAAGGTGATCGCCATTGCTCCCCGGGGCGCCGTTCCCTAATCGTTCGAGCGTGGACCAGAGCGTCGCCCCCGCCGCCGAACCCGGATACCTCCAGGGGCTGGACCCGCCACAGCGCGAGGCGGCGCTCATCACCGAACGGTCCTCTCTCGTCCGCGCCGGCGCCCGCACTGGCAAGGCGCGGATCACCTTGCTCAGGCGATTTGCATGACGAGCGGGCCAGAGCGGCTCGCCGCCGCCGCTCGCCTGGACGAGGAGGGACGCTCAGCCGAGGCGCTCGTGCTCGGCTGGGAGGCCCTGAAGCGGGCGCCGGAGGACGTCGAGGCCAAGAGCCTCGTCGCACGCCTCCTCAAACGCGCGCCCAGCCTCCTCGGACCATTGGACCGCGCCGCGCTCGCCCGGCTGCTCGACGATCCGGCCGTCGATCCGCTCGATATCGCACCGGCGGGCTGGCACGCTCTGACCGCTGATGGCCTGGTCCGCGCCGACGCCTCCCACGGACCGGACGGGCTGGCGCGGAGCGTGGAAGCAAACAGTCTCGCTCTCCAGCTTCTCCGGGCCTGCCAGGTGACCGTGCTCGACGCCGAGCTGGCGCTGACGAGGGTGCGTCGCTGGCTCCTTCTCAGCGAGCGATGGCCGGAATTTCCCGCCTTGTCGTCGGCCCTGGTCGCGCAGGCCGAGCACAACGGCGGTGCCTGGCCCTTCGACGAGGACGAACGAGCGTGGCTCGAACGAAATCCCGACGCGCCGATCACGGCTGCCTATCGGCCCCGCCGCGGCACCCTGGGGCCAGCCGCCGCGTTCGCCGATCCGGTGACCAAGCAGGTCGCGGACCAGTATCGGGACTGGCCCTACCCCGCCTGGTCGCGCGTCGGCTCCGTGGCCGCGACGACGATCCCGGAGCTCGTCGAGAAGCTGGACGGCGGCCGGCCGTCCGGCTTGCCCATTGCCGGAGAGCTGCTGATCGCGGGATGCGGGACCGGGCGCGAGGTCGCGATCAACGCGATGCGCTTTCCCGCTGCGAGCATCACCGCCATCGACCTCAGCGAAACTTCGCTGGCTTATGCCGCCGAGCGCTGCCGGGCCCTCGGCTTCCACCGCATCGACTTCGGCCTGCTCGACCTTCACTCCATCGGGGCGCTCGGCAAGAGGTTCGATTACATCGTCACCAGCGGCGTGCTCCACCATCTTCCCGATCCCGAAGCCGGCTGGGCCCGGCTCGCGGCGGTGCTGAGGCCGGGCGGGGCGATGCAGGTGATGGTCTACAGCAAGATCGCGCGGCTGAACGTGCGCGCCGCGCAGAGCTTCATCGCCGACCTTCGCGACCGGGCCGTCGACGACGATCTCCTCCGCGAGGTGCGACGGCGGCTCATAGAGAAGGGACGGCGCTTCATCGCCGGATCGAGCGACTTCTACACGCTGGCCGGGGTCCACGATTTGCTGCTCCACCGCCACGAGGATCCGTTCGACATCCCCCGCATCGTCCGGGCGCTCGATTCGATGGGGCTCGAGCTACTCGCCTTCGACCTGCCGACGCCGCAGGCCCGCGCTCGCTACCGCCGAGAGCATCCGCACGATCCGGCCTTTCGCGACGCCGCCGCCTGGGCCGCCCTCGAGAAGAGCCAGACGTGGCTGTTCAGCGGCATGTACAAATTCTGGTGCCGCAAGCCGCGCCCGTAACGCCGCTTGCCGCTTGCCGGGCGGCACCCCGTTCCCTAGCTGTTCAGCGGTGACCCAGGCCCTCTCACCCACCCCCGAACCGCAATATCTAAGCGGTCTGAACCCGCCGCAGCGCGAGGCCGTGCTCACCACCGAGGGGCCCGTTCTCGTCCTCGCGGGCGCCGGGACGGGCAAGACCGCGGCGCTGACGGCGCGCCTCGCCCACCTCCTCTACACGCGCAAGGCCTGGCCGTCCGAGATCCTCGCCGTCACCTTCACCAACAAGGCGGCGCGCGAGATGAAGGAGCGGGTCGGCCGCATCGTCGGCGAGGCGGTCGAGGGCATGCCCTGGCTCGGCACCTTTCACTCGGTCGCCGCGCGCATGCTGCGCCGCCACGCCGAGCTGGTCGGCCTCCAGTCCAACTTCACCATCCTCGACACCGACGACCAGCTCCGCCTGCTGAAGCAGCTGATCACCGCCGCGGACCTCGACGAGAAGCGTTGGCCGGCGCGCATGCTCGGCGGCCTGATCGACCGCTGGAAGAATCGCGGCTGGACGCCCGAGCAAGTCGATGCGGGCGAGAGCGAGGCTTACGCCAACGGCAAGGGCGCCGAGCTCTACCGCGCCTACCAGGCCCGCCTCAAGGCGCTGAACGCCTGCGATTTCGGCGACCTGCTGCTCCACATGCTCGTCATCCTGAAGACGCACCGCGACGTGCTCGAACTCTACCAGAACCGCTTCAAATACGTCCTCGTCGACGAATATCAGGACACCAACCAGAGCCAGTATCTCTGGCTCCGCCTGCTCGCCCAGGAGCGCAAGAACATCTGCTGCGTCGGCGACGACGACCAGTCGATCTATTCCTGGCGCGGCGCGGAGATCGCCAACATCCTGAGGTTCGAGAAGGACTTTCCCGGCGCCGCCATCATCCGCCTCGAACAGAATTACCGATCGACCCCGCACATCCTCGCCGCAGCCTCGGGCCTCATCGCCCACAATGGCGGCCGGCTCGGCAAGACGCTCTGGACGGACGAGGCCGAAGGCGAGCGCGTCAAGGTCATCGGCGTATGGGACGGACCGGAGGAAGCGCGCCGCGTCGGCGAGGAGATCGAGGCGGTCCAGCGCCGCGGCGGCCGCGCCAGCGACTGCGCCATCCTGGTCCGCGCCCAGTTCCAGACCCGCGAGTTCGAGGACCGCTTCATTGCGATCGGCCTCCCCTACCGGATCGTCGGCGGCTTCCGCTTCTATGAGCGGGCCGAGATACGCGACGCGCTCGCCTACCTCCGCGTCATCGCCCAGCCTTCCGACGACCTCGCCTTCGAGCGCATCGTCAACACCCCCAAGCGCGGCCTCGGCGACAAGGCCGTCGCGCGGATCCACGCGCTTGCGCGCAATTCGGGCGTGCCGCTGCTGATGGCTGCCGCCCAGATCCTCGACACCGACGAGCTGACCGCCCAGGCGCGCCGCTCGCTCGGCAACCTCGTCGGCGATTTCGCCCGCTGGCGCTCCCGCCTCGCCGAGCTCCCCCACGCGGAGCTCGCCCGCCTGGTCCTCGACGAGAGCGGCTACACCGCCTCGCTCCAGGCCGAGCGCTCCGCCGAAAGCGCCGGCCGGCTCGAGAACCTCGCCGAGCTGACCCGCGCGATGGAGGAATATGAAACGCTCGGCGCCTTCCTCGAGCACGTCTCACTGGTCATGGAGAATGAGGAGACGCGCGAGGCCGACAAGGTCACGATCATGACCATCCACGCCGCCAAGGGCCTGGAGTTCGGCGCAATCTTCCTCGCCGGCTGGGAGGAAGGCGTCTTCCCCTCGCAGCGCGCGATGGACGAAGGCGGCACCGCCAGCCTCGAGGAGGAGCGCCGCTTGGCCTATGTCGCGATCACGCGGGCGCGGCGAAAATGCTTCATCTTCCACGCCGCCAACCGCCGCATCTACGGCCAGTGGACCAGCTCGATTCCGAGCCGTTTCATAAGCGAGCTCCCGGAAGCCCATATCGAGCCGGAGCAGACGATGAGCGGCGGCGAGTCCCTCTGGCGCGCCAATTGGTCCGAACGCGCCGACCCCTTCGCCGACGTCGCCAGGGGCCAGACCCGCGGCCCCGGCTGGCGGCGGGCGGTCCAGGGCGGCTTCGAGCGCGTGCCCCCGAGGGTCGTCGAAGCCCGCGCCTCGGCAATAAGCCTCGGCAACCCCGGCCGCGGCGACGTGACGGTCGGCCAGCGCGTCTTCCACTCGAAATTCGGCTACGGCCTCATCGCCGCGATCGAAGGCAACAAGCTTGAGATCGACTTCGAGCATGCGGGGAGGAAGCGGGTGCTGGACAGTTTTGTGGATCTCGCCTGACGGCAGCGACTAGTCGCCGACCGGGATCATCAGATGCGCATAGGGCGTGCCCGCCCACATCACGTAGGGCGCCGTGGTGTCCGGCTTCGGGCCGGAGGGGTAGCCGGCGAGCACGGCCTGCGACCCCACGACCATGAGGTGCGGGCCGGTCTTCACCCAGTCGCCGCCCTGGGTCGGCGCCTTGGCGTAGGGATCGGTGTTGCTGGCGTCGGTGCCCCCGGCCAGCATGTACATGATCCCCGCCTTCTCCGCCGGAGGAGTCTTCTTGCCCATCCACGCCGCGGCCCAGGCATTGGCGTTGGCGTCCATGCACATGGGATCGGGCCCCGGCGTGGTCGGGCTGTCGGGCATACAGGTCCAGCCGTTATTGCCCTTGCGCAGAATCTTCATCGAGCCGTCGGCCTCGGCCTGGACGATCGTCGCGCCGCCCGAGATCGATGAGGGCGCCGCCGCCATCGCGCTCTCAATCGGATCGGACGGATGCTCCGCCTTCATCGCGGCGTGATTGTCCGCGTCGCCGTAGCGATGATCGCCGCGGTCGCAGGCCGCGAGCGACATCGCGGCGGAGGCGGCGAGCAAGACCGTCATGGTCCGATGATTCATGGGTTCCTCCCTGATTTCCGAAGCGGCTCTCTCCGTCCGCCTCGAGCGCGCGCGGATCCCGTGCGGATGCGCGGTGCAAAGGCTGCGCTCGTTACGCAAGCGAGTCAATCTGACCACGAAGAAGGGCGGGGGGGGCGTGCCGACGACCGCGTGAAACTGGTGCTGACCGATGCGGGTCGAGCGCGCCCTTACCGCCAGTCCAACAGCGTCGGATTGAGAAAAAGCCTCTGGCCTGTCAGACTGCGGACATGACGGGAGCGCCAAAATGCTCATACTTCCTCGCGATTCTGGCTTTGGTGAGCACGTCCTGCCAGGCGGGCGGGCGCGCTGGCCCCGACATTGCACAATTCTGCAAGTCGGCGCCGCTTGAGCCGCGCCTCACCGAGCTCGTCTCCGCGTCGAACCTGATCGTGGGAGCCAGAGCGCAGGTCCCGAAGGAGGCTCTGATCGCCGCCGCGAAAAGCGCATCGGCTCATTACATCGATGTTCCCCTGAGGGCGATCGACATCCTGAAAGGCAGCGTGCGCGGAAACGGCCTGACCGTCAGCGTCTTCCCGCAAGACAGGCCTTATGCACCCGGTATTCCCGACATTCTCGCCGCAGATGAAAACGACCGGATCTTCTTCCTGACCTACGTCGATGAGGGTTCGGGCGGCATCTATTTCGCGGGCCGTACGCCGGACGCGCTGCGTCCAGCGGACCGCGCGTCCATCCGGCCCGTCCGGCGCGAGATCGCCCGGCAGGCCAGGTTCCTGCGCAGCTGGAAGCCCGACAAGAGCCTCCCCTCCTATCGCGAGGTGGGAATGCTCATCGACGGGCTCGCGCATATCACCAGAACCGGCCCCGGGACCAACGCGGAACGGAATGCACAAGCGGATGTCTTCCGTCGGCTCGAGGCGCTCGGCGAGCCCGCGGTGCCTGCCATCATCGCCCAAATGGACGATCGCCGGCCCTTGGCCTTCCAGGAAATATCGCTCGTCAACACGAGCCCCGATGGCTTTGAAGGTCTCCGGCACTACGGCCCCGAGCTGATCGTCGATGCTCTGGACGCCGTCCTGAACCAGATCACCGGCCACAGCTTCGGTGAGATCGTCAACGGCGCCTCTGAACGCCAGCGCCGGGGCGCCGTCGATGGGTGGAGGATTTTTGCCGCCTCCCGCCAATGCGCGGAGGCGGCCCGGCGCCGCTAGCCGGCTGCCGCGTAGAAAAGATGCACGCCGATGCGCGTCGTCGGCGCCCTGCCCTCGGCCCAGCGCGGGTGGACCGCCGTGGT
>DATAIU010000057.1:0-3636 GCA_036262495.1 Allosphingosinicella sp. | reverse complement strand
TCATCGACGGGGCGATGGCCTTGGTCACGCTCGCCTTGATGTTCATCTACTCGCCGGTTCTGGGCGGAATCGCGCTGGTGGCCTGGGGGGTCTTCGCCGGGATCAAGATCGGTTTCTTCCATTCCCTGAGGCTGCGCAACGTGGATGCGATCAGCACCGCGGCACGGGAAAGCAGCAGCTTCATCGAAAGCGTGCGCGGCATCTCGGCGATCAAGGCATTCGGCCAGGAAGGAAACCGGCAGCGGATTTGGCAGCAGCTGAAGGCCGACGCGGTCAATGCCCAGGTCAAGCTGGGACGCGCCACCGCCGCCTTCGACGCCGGCGGGCAGCTGGTCCTCGGCCTCGAACGAATTCTTTTTGTCTACATCGCGATCGGCCTGGCCATGGAGGGGGCCTTCACCATCGGAATGATATTCGCCTTCCAGGCCTACAAGCAGCAATTCCTCGACGCCTCCACTCGTCTCGTGGAGCAAGCCATCAACTTCAAGCTGCTCGACGTCCACCTGACCCGCATTTCCGATATCGCGCTTTCCCCGCCGGAGAACGGCGCGAATGTTGCTGTAGCCGCGCAACGGGTGAACGGGGCGATCGAGCTCCGGAATATCGGCTTTCGATATGGCGCGGGCGAGCCGGAGGTGCCCCGCGCGGTAAGCCTGAAGATCGAGCCGGGCGAGATGGTCGCGCTGGTCGGCCCGTCCGGCGGGGGCAAGACGACGCTCCTCAAGATCATGATGGGCTTGTTCGAGCCGAGCTACGGCCAGCTCCTCGTCGATGGGCGGCCGCTCGCGGGCCACGGCCTTCAGGCCTGGCGGCGCCAGATCGGATCGGTGATGCAGGACGACCTGCTCTCTGCGGGCACGCTCGCCGAGAACATCGCCTTCTTCGACCCCGAGATCGACGTGGCACGCGTCACCGAGGTCGCCAGGCTCGCCGCGATCCAAGACGAGATCGAGCGCATGCCAATGCGCTACGAGACTCTGGTGGGCGACATGGGCTCAGCCCTCTCAGGCGGCCAGCGGCAGCGCATACTCCTCGCCCGTGCTCTCTATCCCGATCCTGCGGTGCTCTTCATCGACGAAGGCACGGCGCATCTTGATGGGCCATCGGAGGCGATCGTCATCGAGGCGCTGGCGAAGCTTTCAATCACTCGTGTGCTGAGTGCCCACCGGCGGGGACCCATTGAACGGGCTAACCGGGCGTACGTCGTCGCCGATGGCGCAGTCGGCCTGGCGCCTCTGCCATCGGCCGCTTCGAAGAAAATTCGGGATACGGGGGGAGGAAGCGGTGCCCCTTCCCTCGGTATATGAACCTGGCACCAAATAAGGGGAATAACAGTGGAAAACAGAATGCAGCTGCGAGAATTGCGCGATCACGAGTGCGCGTCTGTTGCGGGCGGTCAGAATGTCTACGCGATGGCTGGGCGCCGATTCCTCTACGGCGCCGCTGGCGGCGCAGGCGAATCGGTGGGTGAGTCGTTCTGGGAGTGGCTAACCGATCCTTCGTACGAAGCGCAGACAAACAGTCGTTTTGACCCATCAGCTTCAAGGGTAATCTCTGATAATGGTTTTGTCTTGATGCAGGAGAACGGTTTGATGTGGACCGACTTCGATCAGAATGGCCAGTTTGAGAACCTTTATCACGACAGTGATGGCGACGGCATTGCAGACTGGAAATGGAATGAACAGGAGGACCGCTGGGAGAGGATATGGGAGCGGGCGCAGTTCACCGCCCAGACCGTTGAGGCATAAACACTAGCATATGACGAGGGTTAGGCTGTTGGTGGGTTCAACCTTGGCGCTGTTCGTATTGGCAGCCGCCCTTATGTTCACGAATTCGAGTGGGACTCGTGCGGGGGCGGCGGTGCCCGCGTTGCGGGAAGTTGCCCTTGCTCCGAATTGCTCGTTCGATTCCGTATTGGTGGGAGGCGAGGGCCACGCGGTCCTCTGGGCGGGAGAGCCAGCCGACCCGCTGTCGGGGCGGCAGCCGTTCGACCTTACTTCTACAATAATCGTCAAACATGAGGGAGCTGGTCATCGAATTCTCGGCTTCGACGGGCCGGCGTCGATACGACCCCTCGCATGGGCCCCCGATGGAACAACCTTGTATGTCCGCGTTGGCCAATCGAGCATTGGCGCGCTCGATATCGCGACCGGCACCTATCAGGAGCTGGCGCGGCTCTCCTCACGGCTTTCGACGACGCGGATTTACCTGGGCGGGGCGCCGAGCCCGGGCATGCTGGCGCCGCAGGTCGCTCGCCTTGAGAAACTCGATGTGCCGAGTGCGAGAGAAGCCTCGAGGTTATGGATTGAGCTTGCCGCGGACGGCGCGATTGCGTGGGGCGCCCTGGACCGGCTATCGCTGCGGATTGAGGGTGGCGGATTGCCCGCCTATCTGAGCGGCCTCTGGGTGCGGGGTTTCAGGCCCTATTCCGGCGGTTCTCGCGACGGGCCGTTCCTTCATCACTTTATGGGTCTTCCGGGCGAGGGAGCGCTTGCGACACCCGTTCTGGACGGCGGCGATAATCGGCTCGCCGGGCTTCTGTTTCCCGACCACTACAGGCCGCATGGCGAAGTGAATCCGGCGGGATTTCGCATCGACGCGGCCGGCCTGTCGTTCATAGCCGCGAGCCGGTGGCGGGATCGGCTGGCACTCCTGCGCCTGGACGACGATCTCGGCCTGTCGCTCGAGTTGCGCAACGGATCCGCTCCAGCGGCGCAGGTCAAGCTTTGCGAGACTCATCCTGCCTTGCAGTTCCGGCACAAGCCGTTCGACCCCTCCGTGCGAGAAATTCTCCATGAGGTGAAGGGCGCCGGCCCCGGCTACTCAATGCGGAGCCTGCTCTATTCGACGCCCCGCGCAAAAGGGACTCCGCGGCGGCTGGTGCTATACTTCCACGGCGGGCCGGCCTCGACGATCTCCGATCAGCCCCAGCCGCGGATGGTCACGAACCTTCTCTCCAGCTCGACCGATGTGCTGGCAGTCGACTATCCCGGAAGTGCCGGGCTTCGCGAGCCTTTCATCGCCTTCCAGAACAGGGGCATCGCCGCGATCGACGACGGCATGGATAGCCTTCGCAAGTGGGTCGCCGCCCAAGGATATCAGACGGTGCACGTCGTGGCCGAGAGCTTCGGCTCCGTCCCGGCCCTCGCCCTTCGGCGCCGCGCCCCAGCGTTCGCGGCTTCCTACTTCCTCGTTGCGCCGATGCTGCGCGTGCCGCCCCTGTCCTCCTCCGTAAGGGCTGCCGGAATCGCGTCCGAAGGGCAGGAGGTTTTCGAAGCACAAGTTTTCGGCGCTGGTCCGAAACGTCAGTTCTTCGAAAAGAGCCTGCTCGCCCTCGCCAAGCGGCAGCCCCGGGGGAAGAACGTGACAATCTTCATTGGCGGGAAGGACATCATCAGCCCGTCGTCGCATTTGGCCGATCTGAACCCGGGGGCCGTCGGGGAAGTCGTCGCGATACCTGGCGCCACCCACCAGCGGATCAGCGTCCAGGAACAGGTGCTTGAGACGATCGACCGGCGGATAAACGGGGTGTCGCCTAAGCGCTGACCGCCCGTAATATTGAAGAGCTGTCCGCCCGAACTTCAGCGCACGCTAGCCATCTTCGCTGCAAAAAAGGCCGCCCCTCTCGGGACGGCC
>DATAIU010000056.1:0-2134 GCA_036262495.1 Allosphingosinicella sp. | reverse complement strand
CTTGGCGGCGCTTCTCGCCTGGCGCATCATGGCGGTGATGGATGGGGCGACCGACGATCGCGGCGAAGAGGACGGAGAGGAGGAGTCGCCGCCGGCGCGGCCGCGGGCTTTCGGGATGCCGGCGCAGCCGGTCGGCTGCGGGCTTGCCGGCGCGGTCCTGTTCGCGCTGCTGACGGCACCGATCCTGTTGCTGCAGGTCGCTCCGGACGGCTGCGCGGATTCGGGCAGTGCCGCCTGCCCGTGGCCGTCCGAAGGCACCGGGACGGGCCTTGCCTTGGCGGCATGGAGCGGGGCCGCGTTCGGGCTCGCCACCGGCGCGCTTGTGGCGCGGCGGCTGGCGCTCTGGCGGGAGGGGCGGCACGTGCGGCCGCCGCTCTGGGTGGCGTTCGTCGCCCTCTTCGCGATCGCCTGGGGGCCGGGGAGCGTCGCCCAGTCGCTGCTCGTGGCGGCGGTCGCAGGGTAGGAGCCCCGCTCGTCCTGCTCTGTCGCCCGGGCCGCCGCGCGCGCCGCCCTCCGCCGCCTCGCGGAAAGCGGCGCGCCGGCTCGCCCTCAATGCTCCTTGCGGAGCGTGCCCATCAGGTCGCCGGTGGTCGCGGCGATATGGACCTTGAAATTGCCCGGATTGGCCTTGATCGCGTCGAGCTGCGCGTCGGTGATGTTGTCGCAATCGTCGCTGTCATTGTCGTCCGGAACGTCGATGTCGGCGATTACGCCGCCGTCGGGGCCGATGATGTGGCCCGCCGTCATGCTGACTCCCGAGAGCTCGAGGTCGGTGCACAGCATGTTGGTGGCGTCGTTGAGGCTGATCTCGGCCTTGCCCGAGCCCGTCCCGCCGCCCGAGGGCGACAGCATGGCGACATATTCGAAGCCGACGGCCTGGTTCGCTTCCTCGGCGACGGTCTCGCAGCCGGCGAGGGCGACCAGCGAGCCGGCGGCGAGCGCGAGCGCTGCTTTTGCGTTACGCATACTCATTCTCCCGTTGAGGGCCGCATGGCGGCGGCCCGGCGCAAAAGCGAACCAGCGGGCCGAATCGTTCCCATTGGGTGTCGGCGGGGGCCAAAGCGGCGGCTCGCGCAAATTTGCGCGGCCCGACGATAAGCGCTTGTTTGCGAACGAATCTTCTGGTTAGGCGCGGCTACAGCCACCGAAGATTCGGTTCTTTCGGCAGCGAGGGCCGGGGGTCTTACGCGAACCCCGGCCCTTTGCCGTTCAGGGACGTTGCGAAGCCCGATCAGTTCGGGCCCGAATTGCCGTCCTTCTTGTTCTTCACGTCGATGTCGAGATTGCCCTTCTTGTTGATGCCGACGTCGACGTCGTCGGGCGTCAGATCGGGGACGTCGACGTCGATCGAGACGCCCTTGGGATCGATGCGGACGCGCGTTCCGTCCGGGTCGACGCGGTAGCGGACACCGTTCTCGACGACGATGCGGCTGTCGCTGGCGCCGAGGCGAACCCGGGTGCCGTCGGCGTCGACGCGATAGGTGACGCCATTCTCCTCGACGATGCGCGCGCCCTTCGGGAAGGCGGCGCTGGCGCTCGTTCCGTTGCCGGTCGCGGTGCCATTATTGTCGACGCCTTCCGAGCCGGTGCTTTCTCCGGTCGCCGATCCGTTGGCGTCGGCGCTGTTGTTGGCGTTGTCGGTCTGGTTGCAGGCCGCGAGGCCGAGGCAGGCGGCGCCGAGCGCCGCGGTCAAAGCGAATTTCCTCATGAACTTTCCTCCGCTGCGAAGGCAGCGCGGGAGTAAATGCCGGGCCTGCCGTTACGGTTCCCCAACCCGCGCCGGCGCCCGACGGGAGCGGAGCGCGATGACGAGGCCGGCGAGCGCGAGCGCTCCGCCCGCCGCGGCGAACGGCGACCATCGATAGCCTTCGAAGAGGGTGGACAGCGCCATCGCGATGACGGGGACGATCACGCTCGAATAAGCCGCGCGCGCGGGCCCGATCGCCCGTACGATGCCGAAATAGAGCGTGAAGGCGAGCGCCGAGGCGAGCAGGCCGAGGTAGAGGAGCCCGAGCCAGTATCCGGCCCGGGCCTCCACGGTCGGCGGCCCGAACAGGATGAAGGCGGTGACGGCGTTGGCGGCGACGCCGTAGGTCATGCCCCAGGCGAGCATCGCCGCGACCGGGCGGGCGCG
>DATAIU010000055.1:0-9975 GCA_036262495.1 Allosphingosinicella sp. | reverse complement strand
GAACGACAACATCATCTACATCGGCGACCTGGTCCAGAAGACCGAAGCCGAGATGCTGCGGACCCCGAATTTCGGCCGCAAGAGCCTCAACGAGATCAAGGAAGTGCTCTCGTCCATGGGGCTGAGGCTGGGGATGGATATTCCTGGGTGGCCGCCTGAGAACATCGAGGAGATGGCGAAGAAGCTCGAACAAGAGCTTCTCGGTTAAGGACAGGAAGGCCGCCGCAAGGCGGCCTCCTTTTTTGGCCATTTCGATTTCGGGAGGCCAGCCTGCTGGCCGTCGGAGATCGGCCGGATAGGCGGCAGTGCGGGGCACTGCCGGCCCGGCCGACAAAGGGAGCGCGGCGTCCCGCGTGACCAACCCTACAAGAGAGAGATGGCGAAAAAGCTCGGGTCACAGCTTCTGGGGGCACGCCGCCCTTCGCGCGCACCGGTTTTCGCATGGTTCTGCCAAGCTTTTTCGCTAAACAGTGAACTATCGTGGGCCCGATTCCTGACCATCACCGCGAACTCTGCACAGGAACCCTCTATCGGTTCCTGCGGCGCCATTCCCTCGTCCGGACGGCCTTCACGAGCAGCGTCGAGCAGATTGAGCGGCGACGTACCCTGAGCGCGACCGACCGCGCAGACCTGCTGCACCTCCATTACGAAAACCTCTGCATTCGTTCGGTCGACAATTTCCTGAGTTTCGTATCTGAAGTCATCCAGCTTGCGATGCGCAAGCGTCCCGAGATGCTCAAATCTCAGGAAACTGTCACGATGGAGGAGGTGATGAACTTCTCCAGCTTCCCGAACCTCCTGTCGTACCTCATCGATCGCACGCTCAACCGCTTAGCCTACAAGAGTATCGAGGATGTCGAAAAATTCATCCGAGAGAGGACCGGCGTTGAGCTCTTTTCCGAAGCGAACGAGCGCCTGCTGCTGACTATCGCGATTGAGATGCGCAACATTTACAGCCACAATCGCGGAAACGTCTCGGACGCAACCTTGAGACGCCTGTCACGGTTTGACCATTCCCTCGCGCTACGACGCGGTGAAAGACTCAACGCCACGCTCGGTGAGCTTTTTGATCTTGTGGACAATTTAGCGGTGATCGCGCGCCGCTTGGACGCGGCGCTGGCCGCCAAGTTCCACATACGTCGCGTGCGCTACGGAACGCTGAGGGGTGCGGCATGACGTGGGCGAAACTGCAGGAACCAAGGCGCGTTGCGGGCGCGGGAGCCTTGAATTATCCTATCGCCGATACCGGCCGATGCCGGCCCCTGACTCGAGGTTAGATTATGTCCGCGAAGCGTGACCCCCATGCGTGGACGAGTGAGAAGCGTTACGTCCGCCGCGACAACGACGGCCGCTTCCGCGAGTCGGACGATGTTGGAAGCAGCCTGTCGCCTGACGTCCGTCGCGATGGAAAGGCCAAATCGGGCGGCGCGAAAGACGAGGGCTGCGAAAAGGGGAAGAGCGCTGCCTAGGCGCCGCTGCCCGGCCGTGTCGCTTGACGCCTCGTGTCAGTACCTCGACCCAAAGGCTCAAAAAGTCGCGCGATAATTCGTAGCGCTAAGTCGGAGATGATCCGCCAGCGGCGCGCGTAGCTCAAATGCCGCCGGCTGGGTAGCGAAGCCGTAGAGACGGAGAAGGCGGAAGGCGTCGGCGCGCTCTTCGCTGAAGGCCCGCTCATTCTCACTAAGGAAGAAGGGGGTGATGGCGGCACCATTGGTCGTTTTCACTTCAATGAGGCGCTCGCGACCATCGGCATCGAAGGAGCGTATGTCGTAACCCGCACCATCACCGCGAACCTCCGAGGTCCACTCGACCCGTTTCGCCAAATCGTCCCGACCGGCAGCAAATAGAATGCGCTGTTCGTGTTCGAAGATCAGGCCCTCGCCCTCCTTTCCGAGCTTGCGATTCTTCGCGTCCCGTTCCGCCGGGTCGTATTTACGGATGAGGCGCCTGAGCGCAGGGGGGTCGGGGGGCTCTGCAGCACGTCGCGGGGGCGGCCCTATCCAGAGCGAGGCAGGGTCGGCAACGACCTGAACGGGCGCCGCGGCGACATCCAACGTCGCCTCCCCTTCAGCCGCCAGGAAGCGCTCAATCCCGTCTATCAACGCATTCTGGAAGTTGCTGAGGGGTTTATAGCCGACGATCCATGGCCGCCCGAGCTTGACGAGCACCGCGCTGATATTTTGATGCTTGCGCTCTATTGATCCAGGAGCTCGTCCGGTCAGGTCGCGAAGTGCGCGATTATGCTCGGCCTTCACATAGGGCCGGCGTGCCAGCTCGCTCGTCAACATGTTGAAATAGTCCGTAACTATGAGGTCGATCTCGCGATCCGACCAAGTGGTTCCGCGGACCTCTTCGTTCATCAGCTATCCCGGGCACCGACGCCAGCCGATGCGAGCCGCCTAAGGCGTTCGACACCGATGGCGAAGTGCGGAGAGAGATCCTCCTGCCATTCCGTCACCGAGAGCAGCTTCCGCAGGAAATCTTGCGCATCTCCTGCGGGTAACGCATCCGAGGGCACTTCGCTCGAGGGAACGGAGGAAAGTCTCAGGTACGTGTGCCAGCACTGGTCGGCACGCGTAGGACCACCGCTCAAAGCTCCCAATTGATCATAGAGCGGCGGGACCCCGAGCTGCTCCGCTATGAACAGGTCGTCTCGTTCGAAATGCGATCGGATCCGATGCAGCTCACCGTCGGTAAGGTCCCCGCTGAGAGCGAAACGCCCGCGAGCCTTGTAGTTATCTGCATCCGCATACAGGTATTCGAGCAGGAACATTCCTTTAGCCCTTCCCTGCGTGTCGTTCCTTCGGCACCATGCTAAAACCTCAAGGTTCCCAAGCGCAATGAACAAGATTGTCCTGTTTCTCGTCGTGGCAGCTGCGGGCGCTCAATCTAGTGCCGCCGCCCCGGCCGCCGCGAACCCCCGCACCCTCCCCACCTACGACTGGGCGCTTCGATGTACCGCGCTGATCCTGGCGACCAGGAAGGGGCCGAAGGATCGCAGCCGCAAGGCGGCGGTTTCGTTCGATGCGGCGCTTTATTGGGGGTTGGCGACGGGGGATCTGGCCAAGCAGGCGGGGCGCTCGTCCGACGCTATGGAGGCCGACGTCGACGTGGCGAAGGCGCGGGCGAAGGGGGAGATGAAGCGCGGGGGCAAGGCGCGCGACTCGGCGCGGCGGGAGCTGAGGAAATGCATGGCCGACGTGCCGCCGCTCGATCCCTGATTCCTATACGAATTCCTATGAGCGCGGCCGGTGCGGCGCGGGTTTCCGCCACAGACCACGTGCGCGAATAGGAAACCAAATAGGATTTTTCGAATAGGAAATGCCCTGCTATAATGGACGGTTCCGGTGGGCTGTTCGAGGTGGGATCGTGAAGAGGAAAATGGGGCGGACCGCGCTGTGGCGGCGGCGGTTCCTGGCGGCGCTGGCGCGGACCGCCAATGGCGGGCTCCGCGATCGCGCGCTGGCGGCCATGGCGCGCCCGCGCTCAGGCGCCGAGCGCCTTCTTCGCCTTTTTCACCTGCTCGCGCACCTGCGCCGGCGCCGTGCCGCCGTAGCTCGTCCGGCTGCGCACCGAGGCATCGACCGTCAGCACGTCGAAGGCGCGGGCGTCGATCCGGGGGTCGATCGCCTCGAGGGCGGCGAGGTCGAGCTCCGCGAGCCCGCAGCCGCGCGCCTCCGCTTCGGCGACGGCCCGGCCGGTTATGTGGTGGGCCTCGCGGAACGGGATTCCGGCTTCGCGGACGAGCCAGTCGGCAAGGTCGGTCGCGGTGCTGAAGCCGGCCTCGGCGGCGGCGCGCAGCCGGTCCGCGTCGAACCGGGTCGCCTCGACCATTGCGGCCAGCGCCTGGAGCGAGAGGATGAGCAGAACGTGCGCCTCGAAGACCGGCGGCTTGTCGTCCTGCATGTCCTTCGAATAAGCGAGCGGCAGGCCCTTCATCGTCACGACCAGCGAGACGAGCGCGCCGGCGATCCGCCCGGAATGGCCGCGGACCAGCTCCGCGGCGTCGGGGTTGCGCTTCTGCGGCATGATCGAGGAGCCGGTCGAGAAAGCGTCGGGCAGGACGACGAAGCCGAAGGGCTGGCTGGCCCAGAGGATCAGCTCCTCGGCGAGCCGCGACAGATGCAGCGCGCAGATCGCCGCCGAGGCGAGATAGTCGAGCGCGAAGTCGCGGTCCGAGACGGCGTCGAGCGAGTTCGCCATCGGGCGGTCGAAGCCGAGCGCGGCCGCCGTCGCCTCGCGGTCGATCGGGAAGCCCGTGCCGGCGAGCGCGGCGGCGCCGAGCGGACTTTCGTTGAGGCGCGCGCGCGCATCGGCGAAGCGCGAGCGGTCGCGGCGAAGCATTTCGTAATAAGCCATGAGATGATGGCCGAGGGTGACCGGCTGGGCGGCCTGGAGATGGGTGAAGCCCGGCATGACCGTTTCGGCATGTTCCTCGGCGCGGTCGACGAGGATCCGGCTGAAGTCGAGCAAGGCCGCCTCAGCCTCGTCGACGGCGCCGCGGACCCAGAGCCGGAAGTCGGTCGCGACCTGGTCGTTGCGCGAGCGGGCGGTGTGGAGGCGGCCGGCGGCGGGGCCGACCAGCTCGGCGAGCCGCGCCTCGACATGCATGTGGATGTCCTCGAGCGCGGGATCCTCGGGCACGCCCTTCAGCGCATATTCGTCCTCGATCCGCTCGAGCCCTTCCGCGATCGCGCTCGCGTCGGCTTCCGAGATTATCCCCTGGGTCTCGAGCATCGAGACGTGGGCGAGCGAGGCCGCGATATCCTCGCGCCAGAGCCTCTTGTCGACCGAGATGGAGGCGTTGATCTCGCGCATCAGCGCCGACGGGCCGCCCTTGAAGCGGCCGCCCCACATCGAATTGGCCTCCCGATCCCTGTCGCCGTCGCTCAAGCGCGCCCCCTTTCAGCAACGGGCTAAGCCTTGTTGCCGCGCCGCCGCAAGGGCGAAAGGCGCCGCGCGCGGGCGGCCGTGCCGATCTTGCTTATTCGCAGAGGGCGCGCGCGCCGATTGCCGCGCTCCCCCCGCGCGGCTAGCATCGCCGCCTGCCTGGCCGAATCCCGGCCTTCGGGGAGGATTCTTTTCATGCGCATTCGTTCTTTCGCTCTTTCGGCGGCGCTTCTGCTCGCCGGCGTATCGGCCCTTCCGGCCGCCGCGGCCCAGGCCCCCGCGACCGCCACCGCTCCCGCCAAGCCGCGCTACGGCGATTTCGGCATCGACCTCAGCGCGATCGACCGGAGCGTGAAGCCGGGCGACAGCTTCTGGCACTACGTAAACGGCAATTGGGACAAAAGGACCGAGATCGCCGCGGACCGGACCAGCGCCGGCGTCGGCGTCCTCCTCGTCGACGAGGCCGAGCAGCAGGTCCGCGCCATCGTCGAGGACATGGCGAAGGACCCGGCGACGTCCGGCGCGGTCGGCCGCCAGGTCGGCGATTTCTACGCGAGCTGGATGGACGAGGCCGCGATCGAGGCGCGGGGGACGGCGCCTTTGAGGCCCTATCTCGGCCGCATCGCCGCCATTTCGAACCGCACCGACCTCATCAAGGCCTTCGCCTTGCCGGACGTGACCGCGCCGGTCGGCCTAGGCATCCTTCCCGATCCGGCCGATCCGACCCGCTACATCGCCGCCGCCGGCCAGGGGGGTCTCGGCCTTCCCAACCGCGACTACTACCTGCTCGCCGGCGAGAAATACGACGCGATCCGGGCCGGCTACCGCGCCTATGTCGTCCAGATGCAGAAGCTCGCCGGAATCGCCGACGCCGAGGCCAAGGCGGACCGCATCGTCGCGCTCGAGACCGCGCTCGCCAAGGTTCAGTGGGACCCGGCCCGCCAGCGCGACATCAAGCAGATCTACAATCCGATGAACCTCGCCCAGCTCAACGCGCTTGCGCCCCAGTTCGAATGGGCGACGTACCTGAAGGAAGCGGGCCTCGCCAGCGTTCCGACGATCATCGCCGCCGAAAAGAGCGCGATCGCCGACACCGGCAGGATGCTCGACAGCGTGCCGCTTTCGACCTGGAAGGAATATCTCGCCTTCCACTTCGTCCGCGCCCACGCCCCCTATCTCCCCAAGGCCTTCGACGAGGCCAATTTCGCCTTCTACGGCAAGGCGCTGCGCGGCCAGCCGCAGCAGCGCGACCGCTGGAAGCGCGGCATCGGCCTGATCAACGGAGCGCTCGGCGAAGCGGTCGGCGCGATCTACGTCCAGCGCCACTACCCGCCCGAAAGCGACAAATTGATGGGCGAGCTGATCGCCAACCTTCGCGCCGGTCTGGAAGCCCGGATCGCCGCCTCGCCCTGGATGGACCAGGCGACCAAGGACCAGGCGCGCGCCAAGCTCGCCGCCTTCGACCCGCGCATCGGCCACCCGGCCAAATATATCGACTATTCGGCGATGAAGGTCGACCGGGGCGATCTGCTCGGCAACGTCGTGCGCTCCGAGAAATTCCAGAACGACCTGCAATTGTCGCGGCTCGGCAAGCCGGTCGACCGGAGCCTGTGGGACATGACCCCGCAGACGGTGAACGCCTATTACAATCCGCTGATGAACCAGATCACCTTCCCGGCGGCGATCCTTCAGCCGCCCTATTTCGATCCGAAGGCGGACCCGGCGATCAACTACGGATCGATCGGGGCGATCATCGGCCACGAGATCGGCCACGGCTTCGACGACCAGGGCCGCCAGTTCGACCCGACGGGGCGCATCCGCGACTGGTGGACTCCGGCTTCAAGCGAGGAGTTCAACAAGCGGGCCGACAAGTTCGGCAAGCAATACGACCGGTACGAGCCGATCCCGGGGACGAAGATCAACGGCAAGCTCACCATGGGCGAGAATATCGGCGATCTGGGCGGCCTCGAAATGGCCTATGCCGCCTACAAGCGCTACACGGCCGAGCATGGCGAGCCGCCGGTAATTGCCGGCCTCACCGGCGACCAGCGCTTCTTCATCGCCTACGGCCAGTCGTGGCGTTCCAAGATCCGCGAAGGCGCGCTGCGCGAGCGTCTCCTCTCCGACCCGCACAGCCCGCCCGAATATCGCGTCGACGGCGTGGTGAGGAACGTCGACGCCTGGTACGCGGCCTTCAACGTCAAGCCCGGCGACAAGCTCTATCTGCCGCCCGAGGAGCGCGTGCACATCTGGTAGGCGCGGCCGGAGCGATTTGGCGGGGGTTCGCGGTTCGGCTACCATGTGCGGATGGCCGGGATCGAACGACCCGCGACACAAATCGCGTCCGTAGCGTTACTGGCTGCCAGCCTCTTCCTGTGGCCCGCATCGGCGCATGCCGCACCTGTCAGGACCGGTGGAGCGGCATGCGCGCTGGCAAAGTCTCGCGTGGCCGCACATCTTCACCGCAGCCGGTCAAGCATTCCCGGTTGCGAGACGATCGACGCAGCCTACAGCCCGCGGGGCTTCTACGTTCTCGCGCTCCGCGGTTGGTGCAGAGAGGAGGTCTGCGGCAGCACCCTGATCGGTTGGTTCGCTGTTGAGAAACGCAACGGACGCCTGTTCGAGTGGGACGTGGCCGAATTGCGGCTCGGGCGTCCGATCGGCCGGTAGTGATTATCTCTTTCGCAGACGCTCCCGGGACCATAGCGTGCGGCCATGGGACGATGGCCCTACAGCCGCCTGAAGGTGATTGTCGCCGGATATCTGGTCTCCGTCACACCGGCCGCCGTTGCCGCTCCGCCACCGTCCGATCTGGCGCAGGTCCCTCGGCGCATCGTGGCCGAGTTCGCCCGCTGTGTCGCAAAGCGGCATCGTCGCGAAGCCGCCGACTATGTGTTGCGCACCATCTCACCCTCCAGGGGAGCGGCAGCTCAGGCGCAAAGGAAACTCGCGGACACTCGCTGCCTTCCCGCCGAAGCGACCGGCCACCACAGGCGGACCTTGTTGCGCATGGTCGAGGACGATCAGCTGCGGCCCCTCCTCGCGGAGGCCCTCGTGCGTGACGACTTCCCGATATTCGACGCGAGCGTCATCAACAGCGCACAGCCGCTCGGTTACGGCAAGCTAACCGATGAGCTGTGGCCCCCCGGCGCCTGCAAAGCCTGCAAGCCGGCACAGCTGAGGGAATTCGAACAGGCGAGGGCACGCTCGAGCGCCCTGTTGGCGCCGCTCATGTTCGGCGAGTGTGTTACACGGACCGATCCGGCGAACGCGCACAAGGTGCTGCTCTTGGATGCAGGTTCCCCGGAGGAATCGGCCGTCATGAAGGCGCTTCGTCCGGCCCTGGCCCATTGCGTCGTCCCGGGCGGAGAAGTCAAAATAGCCTTGAAGGACCTTCGCAAGACTCTCGCGCTCAACTATTATCGTCTCGCGCGTGCGCCCCGGATACCTACGGCGCCCTGACCCCCGGTTTGAGTGGGAGCGTCTGAATAGATGACGCTTCCGCTTACGGCCCGTTGCGGATGTTCGGTCCATGCCGCCTCCGGGAGAACCCACGCCCCTCCTCACGCGTTGGCGGGGCGAGGCGGCAGGAGATTTTCGGATGATAAGGAGAAGGCGGCTCGGCCGGGGCGGGCCGGAAGTGTCGGCGATCGGCCTCGGCTGCATGGGCATGTCCGAATTCTACGGCGCCGCCGACGAGGCGGAATCGATCGCGACCATCCACGCGGCGATCGAGCGCGGCGTGGACTTTCTCGACACGGCGGACATGTACGGGGTCGGCCGCAACGAGGAGCTGGTCGGGCGCGCAATCGCCGACCGGCGTGAACGCGTCTTCCTGGCCACCAAGTTCGGCAACGTGCGGGGCGAGGACGGTAGCTTCAAGGGAGTGTGCGGCCGGCCGGATTATGTCCGCTCGGCCTGCGAGGCGAGCCTGAAAAGGCTCGGGGTCGAAACGATCGACCTCTACTACCAGCACCGGGTGGACCCGGACGTTCCCATCGAGGAGACGGTCGGCGCGATGGCGGAACTGGTGGCGGCAGGAAAGGTGCGCCTCCTCGGCCTCAGCGAGGCCGCGCCGGAGACGATCCGGCGCGCCCAGGCCACCCACCCGATCGCCGCTCTGCAGACCGAATATTCGCTGTGGAGCCGGGACGCCGAGGACGAGGTGCTGCCGACGGTGCGCGAGCTCGGCATCGGCTACGTCGCCTACAGCCCGCTGGGCCGCGGCTTCCTGACCGGACAGTTCAAAAGCCCGGACGATTTCCCCGACGACGATTTCCGCCGCTTTCACCCGCGCTTCACCGGCGAAAATTTCGAGCGCAACATCGCGCTGGTTCGCGAGATCGAGGCGATGGCGGCAGCGAAAGGCTGCACGCCCGCCCAGCTCGCCATCGCCTGGGTGCTCGCGCAGGGCGACGACATCGTGCCGATCCCGGGGACCAAGCGAAGATCATATCTCGAGCAGAATCTCGGCGCGCTCGACGTCACTCTGACGGATGAGGAGCTGAAGCGGATCGACGAGATCCTCCCGCCCGGCGCGGCCGCAGGCCCGCGCTACCACGCAGCGGGGATGGCGACGATCGACCGATAGCGGCGAAGGAGAGGGAGGATGAGCGAGCATCGCGGGAGCTGCGATTGCGGGCGGATTCGGCTGACGCTGCGGGAAGAGCCGGCGGAAGCGGGCGAATGCAATTGCTCGATCTGCCGGAGGACCGCGGGGCTGTGGCATTATTGCCCTCCCGACGCAGCGACGGTCGAGGGCGAGGGAGTCTCGTACCAGCGAGGCGACCGGTCGCTCCATTTGTGGCACTGCCCGGTCTGCGGCTGCACGACCCACTGGACGCCGACCGATCCGGCCTATCCGCGCATGGGGATCAACCTCAGGATGTTCGAGCCGGCTTTGTGGCGCGACCTGCCGCGGCGGCCGATCGACGGGGCGAGCTTCTAGAGTCGATCCTGACTTCTCTGAATCGGGAGGGGATTCCCAAGCGGACTGAGGTGTGATTCAAGCTGCTTGCTGGGGATGGAGGCCAGCAGCGATGGTCAGGCCTTATTCGAACGATTTGCGGGATCGGGTGGCGCGGT
>DATAIU010000054.1:0-29852 GCA_036262495.1 Allosphingosinicella sp. | reverse complement strand
GAACCCGCGCGACTATGAGGTGGATGTTCGGCCGCTCGCTCCGGAGCTTGGCGGCGGCTACGTCGCCGAGGTGCCGGAGCTGCCCGGCTGCGTGTCTGACGGGGACACCCCCGAGGAGGCGCTCGCCAACGCCTACGATGCGGCCGGGGCATGGCTCGAGACGGCACGCGAGCTGGGCCGCGACATTCCGGTACCGCAGGCCTTCCAGCGGCTGCGATACGCTTGACCGCTCGGAGCGGACGTCACGGAGCTCATCCAGGCTATGCCATCGCGCGGCAGCTCGAGACGACCGAGGAAGATCTGATGCACACCGTCTACCCGCACCCGACGCTCCGCGAGATGATGCACGAGAGCGTGCCGGATGCGTATGGGCGGGCCCTTCACTATTTAAGGGTCCCCGCTTCACGAGGATAAAGCCGGGGCGGAGGAGCGACGATGGCGCAGGCGAGGCAGTGCGGGAAATGCGGCGGGTCGATGGACGAGGGATTCGTGCTCGACCGCTCGCACGGCGCCATGACGCTGGCGACCTGGGTCGAGGGTCCGGCGGAGAAGAGCGTCTGGACCGGCGTCAAGACGGCCGGCCGGCGCCAGAGCGACATCGCGACCTGGCGCTGCACGCGGTGCGGCTTCCTGGAGAGCCACGCGCCGGCCGAGCCCGACCTCAGCGCCCACGCCGCGACCCGCAAGGTGGCGCTGACCATCGTCCTGACCGCCCTCGCCGTCGCGCTGCTGATCGGGGTCGTGGGGGCGTATCTGGCGCAGCGGGGGTAGGGAGCGGGCGGGTCTATGCGATCGCGCGGCAGCTCGAGACGACCGAGGAGGATCTGATGCACACCATCTTCCCGCACCCGACGCTGAGCGAGATGATGCACGAGAGCGTGCTCGATGTGTACGGGAGAGCCATTCATTACTGATGCAGCCGACATGCCATCGGTTGACAATTGGGTATGTTCGCTTTATGTTCCACGAGAGGTTTAGCGGCGTAGCGAGGAGCGTCTGACAGGCTGATGAGCGACGAGGTGGACGATCCCGACCGGACTTGGCTGTCGCCTGCGGAAACGAAATTCCGTCGCGCGGTTCGTGCGCAAAATCGCTTCGTCAATTTTTTCGCGATTCTGGGAGTGCCGGCGGTCGTCGGAATATGGCTCAGCGTGGCCAATCGAGAGAATGTCGGCGTGTGGCCCTTCTGGATCGTGCTCGCGCTTCTCATCGCCCTGCAGGTGGTCCTGTATTTCGTCGCCACCCTCTATGCCGAGACGGTCCCTGAGCTTCACTTGGAGAAGACGGAGCTCGGCGAACTCCAGCAGCTCATGGCGGAAGATATCACGGCGAGCGACGATCACATTCGGTGGCTTGAGGCCGCGAACACGCTCGCGTCCTATTGGTCAACGTTTCAGGGGTTGATCACTCACCTGAACCCGATCGACGACAAGCGCTTCGCCGAAGCCTGTCGGATCGCTGTGGGACCAATGGTCGATGCAGCGGGAACGCTATTCGACTTCGATTATGGTGAAGTGTGGAGCGTAGCCGTCTATCGTCTGGATGCCACTGGAGAGTCGCTCGACGCCGTTTGGTGGCAGAGACCGGCCGATCATCCCTCCCAAGGAACGCCTCGTAGTTGGCGGCCGGGGGACGGGCACGTTGGATCGGCGTTCATGCAGGACCGCATCCTTTTCACAACGGATATGACTAGTGACGAGGCGGCGATGTTGCTCAAGCCGAGTGTTGCCAACGATCGACCGTACGACGCCGATGTCTACCGGTCTTTCGTGTCGGCACCGATCCTGCTCGACGTGGAGCCAGGCCCCCTGAGGTTCGGCGTTCTCGTTATCACAAGCAACGTTGCTGGGCGTTTCAACGACGACAACAAATCCATCGTGGCACACGCCGCGCAGGTGCTCGCTCACCTCTTCTATTGGCGCAAGCTTGCGGACGATGGCAGAGAAGCATAGGAGATAACGTATGGCGAAAATGTCCGCGGTTGAAAGGCGAAGCGACACCGGGCGCTTCGTGTCCGTGAACATAGCCGCTCGCGAGCGAACGGTGCCGCGTTCTAGCGCCGAATATGTGTTTGCCGGCGGAAAGGGTGAGGCAGCTTACAAGCTGACGAAGATCATCGAAGGCTCCGGCACACGATATTCGCTTCGCTCGACGAAAACGGGCGTGTTTCTCTCGTCGAAGAAAGCTTCCTAATCCGGGCGGCGCGGCGCAATTGGGTGACGATGCCCGCCACGCCCAATAGATGACGCGGCCGCCCCGCAGGCGCGCCGCTCCGCTGCAGCCTCCGGTTGCACCGCCTTCGGTCGCACCGCCCGCGGCCGCGGATCCCCAAGCGGAGCTGAGGCAGCGGCGGCGGGAGGTTGTGGTAGCAGAGGTGCAGGAGGCCTCTGCCATCGGGACGGGCCTATTCCGCTGGATGGTGACGTCGCAGCTCATCCTCAACGGCGGCGCCCTGGTTGCCCTGCTGGGCGTCGATGAGCTCCGCCCGGCGTTGCTCGCGGGGCCGGCATGGTGGTTCATAGCGGGCCTTGGATTTGCGCTGATCGGCGGGGTCGCCTCAGCCAGCCTCATGCTGAGCCAGGCGATAAATCTCAACGAACTCCTCTGGGCGGACGACCCCTTCAGGCACGCCACCTATAACGCCCTGTACGAGAGCATCCGGCCTCCGCGGGCCTTCACGATGGCAGCGGCGGCCCTGCTGGCTATGTCGGCCGTCGCATTCGGCTGGGGCTGCTTAAAGACCGCTGAGATGGCTCAGGAGATGAGCCTCACAGGGGAGCGGCGATCCCTGGAAAAGCCCAGTGCGCGGCCCGAAGCCGCGGCACCGTCGGCAGTCGGGCGAGAACAGGCAAAGCCAGGAACCCGAAGCGGAAAGGAGCAACGATGAGCCGAATTCCAGGACCGCCCGAAGACGTGCGGCGTACGATCGAGGCGATAGTGCGCGAGGAGGTGGCCGACGCCGTCTGCGAGCTGAGGGACTATCATCATCGAATTGCGTGCGGAACCATGGACCGGTGGGGCAACATCCAAGACTTCGTGCTTGTCCGCGACCAGTGGGACGAGGATACGGTGCGGCACCAGGCGCAGCGCCTCGCGGCGATGGTTCGCACCGGCGGGTCGACGGCGGGATGACCTGGGGTGCGCGACCCGTAGAGGTTTGACCCAGGGACAATTAAGCCCGCGGACGTTCCCGCACCAACCTCTCCACATCCTCAACCAGCAGCTCCAGCGCCGGCGTCGGCATGCTCCCTTCCTCCTGCAGCTCATGGGCCTGCATGACTTCGATCTTGCTCAGGAGGGCGGGGAGGTCCGGTACCGGCGTCTGGCAGACGAGCACGGCGGCCCTCATGGCCGGGGCAGTGCAGCGGTCATAATAGGCTTCTTCGGCCCGGGCGACGCGGTCGAAGGCGGCTCGGCCTAGTTCGCGGCCTTCGGGCGTCCCGAGGGCGGCTTCCCAGCTGCCGAAGCGGGCCTTTATCACGGCTCGGTCGCGGTCGTAGCGGCGGTTGGCTTTCCAGAGGAAACCGGTCTCGGTCTCTGCCTTCATTCGGTCGGCGAGGCGGCGGTAGCGGGCGAGGCGGCGGGTCCACGTCGTTGCGAGCGAAGCGCGGCAATCCAGTGCAGCCCCTGAGTCAGAGCTGGATTGCTTCGCTTCGCTCGCAATGACGGCTGAGTGAGCGAGGGCAGCAATCGGTAGAGACGCCGCCGCGCCTAGGAGGGTGCGGCGGGTGGTGGTAAGCGGCTTTTCAGCCATGCGTCACCTCTTCGTCAGGTGGCTATGGTCAGAGCCGGGGGGAAGTTGGCGCTTCCTCTCGGCTCGCCCGGGCGGTAGCACTGGTCGATGAGCGGGTCAACTGGCGACAACACGACAACGCGTAAAAAGCGACCGAAACAGACCGGTCTCTTAGTCGGGACCCGCCTCCAGCCCGAACTCTTGTCGCTGCTCGATGAGTGGCGGCGCCAACAGCCGGACCTTCCAACTCGGCCAGAGGCCATTCGTCGGATCATCGATCAGGCTGTGCGCCGACGATAGCTCGTCATTTATATTTGACAAGTGCGGCGTGTCAGTTATATCTGACATATGGTCGAAGTTCAAACAACGAAGACCTTTTTGCGGTGGCAGCGCAAGCTGGCCGACGAAAGGGCCGCCGCGAAGATCGCCGTCGCGATCGAGCGGTTGCGTTTCGGCCTCGGCGACGTCGCCAGCGTCGGCGGTGGGGTGAGCGAGGTCCGGATCGATTACGGTCCGGGCTACCGCCTCTACTTCACGCGGCGCGGCGGGGAGCTGATCATCTTGCTCTGCGGCGGCGACAAGTCGTCTCAGGGCCGTGACATCAAGAAAGCGAAGGAGGTGGCAGCCGCCCTCTGAAATTGCGGCACGGACAAACGAAAATGCCAAGGAAGGCAAAATACTCATGGAAACGACCCCTACCCGGGCCACCACGCCTTACGACGCGTCCGAGTTCCTCGGCGCCAGCGAAGCGCAGGCCGAACTCCTCAACGACGCCCTTGCATCCGGCAACCGGGCCTATGTCGCTCATGCGCTGGGCGTGATTGCGCGCGCGATCGGCATGTCAGAGATCGCGCGCAGAACCGGAATCAAGCGGCAGTCGCTCTATGCGGCGCTGGACGATGAAGGAAACCCGACGCTGGAGACCTTCTTCTCCGTGCTGCAGGCGCTGGGAATAGTGCTCCAGGCGGAAGGCGCGGCGGCGGCGGCCGGCGCCGCCGTGGACAAGTTAGAAAGGGCGCACGAAGCTGCGGCGGAATGACTGGCACGGATTACGCGGAGCGGAGAGCCCGTGCGAAAAGCTGCTTTGGATGTAGGAAACCCACGGCGGGCTAAGCTATTGTCGCTGCTCCAGAAACGGTCGAGCGCAATTCCCATAAAGAATCCTATTTGGCACTTTTTGCTTGACATCTTTTGTGTGTTCCGTATATGTTCTCCCGCTTTGCGGGAGGGTTCCGGATGGACGAGGAGAAGGGGCGGAAGCCGCGGCGGTGGCGGTTTACCGCGGAGCGGCGGGAGAGGTTTCTGGAGGTGCTGGCGCAGACCGGGAACCGGGGGTTGGCCGCCGACGCGATCGGGGTCGAGCCGCGGTTGATGGATCAGCGGCGGGGCTACGATCCCCTGCTCGACCGGCAGTGGCGCGAGGCGGGGGCGGCGGCGGAGCGGCGGTTGGCGGGGATCGAGGGGGCTTATAGCGAGGCGGGCGGCGAGGTGCTGGTGGTGTGGCGGGGGCCGAACGGGCGGAGGCAGCTGCGCAAGCCGGGGGCGAAGAGGTGGAGCCGGGCGGTGGAGGACCGCTTCTTCGGGGCGCTGGCGATGTGCGGGAATATCGGCGCGTCGGCGCGCGCGGTGGGTTTTTCGCAGAGCTGTATCGACCAGCGGCGGCGTAAATATCCGGAGTTCGCGCGGCGGCTCGAGGAGGCGCTCGACGATGCCGAGGTGGAGATCGAGTTCCGGGTGGCGGCCGAGGTGCGGGGGCAAATGGGGACACGTACGAGTACGTGTCCCCCCGCGGGCCCGGAGGACGGGGCGAAGATGGGGACACGTACGAGTACGTGTCCCCTTCCGGACCAGCCGCTCGACCTGGACGCGGCGATGCGGTTCCTGAAGTGGCGGGAGGAGAAGAGGCGCGGCGCCGGGCGGCGCGGGCGCGTGCCGAAAGCGCCGGACATAGACGCGGTGACCGAGCGGATCGTGCGCCAGGTGCAGGCGATCAAGCGGCAGCGGGGGCGCGGCGGGGCGTGAGGGCGGACGGGGGTGTGCGATGAAGCATGCAGCGGTGGCGGCGCTCGAGGCGCTCGAGGAGGCGGAGCTGCGGCGGGTGCTCGAGCGGCTGACGGAGGCGGAGCGGCGGGCGCTGGCGGGGCATTGGCCGGCCTGGGCGCATGACGGGCAGCTTGCGCCGGAGGGGCCGTGGCGGACCTGGACGATGCTGGCGGGGCGGGGCTTCGGCAAGACCCGGGCGGGGGCGGAATGGGTGAGCGCTTTCGCGCGGGCCCATCCCGAGGCCTCGATCGCGCTCGTCGCGGCGACGGCGGAGGAAGCGCGGAGCGTCATGATCGAGGGGCGGAGCGGGCTGCTCGCGGTGGCGCGGGTGGACGAGAGGGAGGCGATGGTCTGGGAACCGACGCGGCGGCGGCTTGTGTTCGCGAGCGGCGCCGTGGCGTCCGTCTATTCGGCCGCCAACCCCGACAGCCTGCGCGGGCCGGAGCATCATATCGCCTGGTGCGACGAGCTGGCGAAATGGCCGCGCGGGCAGGCGGCGTGGGACAATCTCAAGCTCGGCCTGCGGCTCGGCGACAAGCCGCGGGCGCTGGTGACGACGACGCCCAGGGCCGTGGCGGCGCTGAAGCGCATCCTGGCGCGCGGCGACACGGCGACGAGCGGCGGGCCGACCTGGGCTAATCCGCACAACAGCGAGGATTTCGTCGAGGGCGCGATCGAGGCCCATAAAGGCACCCGCTTCGGGCGGCAGGAGCTGGAGGGGGTGCTTCTGGAGGATGTCGAGGGGGCGCTGTGGCCCTGGGCGCTAATGGAGAAATCGAGGCAAATTGGCGGCGGCGTGACTTCCCCCGGAAGTCACTATGGATCTGCCGCCAATACTTTGCCTCGGGCAGAGTTGAGGAGGGTGGTGGTAGGCGTCGATCCGCCGGCTTCGGCGGGCGGGGATGCGTGCGGGATCCTTGTTTGCGGGCTGGACGGGGAGGGGATCGGCTACGTGCTCGCCGACCTCAGCATCGCGGGGGCCTCGCCGGAGGGGTGGGCGCGCAAGGTGGCGGCGGCGGCCGAGGCGTGGGGCGCGGACCGGGTGGTGGCGGAGAAGAACAATGGCGGCGACATGGTGGCGAGCGTGCTGAGGGGCGCGGGGGTGGGGCTGCCGGTCACGCTCGTCCATGCCGCAGACGGCAAGGCGGCGCGGGCGGAGCCGGTGGCGGTGCTGTTCGAGAGCGGCAGGGCGAAGCTCGCCGGGCGGTTTCCCGAGCTCGAGGAGGAGCTGGCCGGGCTTAGCTATGGCGGCGGCTATCAGGGGCCGGGACGGAGCCCCGACCGCGCGGACGCGATGGTCTGGGCGCTGACCGAGCTGATGGTGAGGCGGCAGCGGGCGGAGCCGGGCATCCGCCAGCTTTAGGGGAAGGGGACAGTCACCAGTGACTGTCCCCTCCGGAGCCTACAGCCGGTCGCGGGTCGTGTCGGTGTGAAGATCGCTGTGGACGTGGGTGTCGGGGCGGCGCCTGAGGCCGAGCAGGCCGGCAAGGCCGAGGAGGCCGAGCAGGCCCCATTTGCCGTGGTCGCCGTCGCCGTCGCCGTCATTGCCGCGGCCGTAGCTGTCGCCGTCGCGGTCGCCGTCGGCGGCGTTGGCGGCGGTCGCGGAGGCGTCGTCCTCGCGGGCGGCGACGTCGTTGGCGAGCGCGCCGGTCTGCTGCTGGACTTCGTTGGCCTGCTCGGAAATCTCCTGCGCTTTCTCCTTGACGTCGTCCTTGGCCGGAGCGGCGGCCGGGACGAGGGCGAGAGCGGCGGCGCCGATCAGCGCGCGGCCGAATATGCGGGTGTTCATTCGGGGTTCCTCCCTGTTGCGCCCGAAGCCGGGCGTTCTGGGGCCCAAACGGGCCTAAGCGCGCGCTGTTCCGGAGGCGTATAGGAAGGCGGAACGGAGGCGGCGATGAGCGAGTCGAAAAACTGCCCGCGCTGCGGCGGCGCGATGGAGGAGGGCTTCATGGTCGACGGGACGCACGGCGGATCGCGGGTCGCGCGCTGGACGGCGGGGCGGCCCCGCAAGAGCCTCTGGACCGGGATCAAGCTCTCCGGCGCCAAGCTCGTCGAGATCGCGACCTGGCGGTGCCGGCGCTGCGGCCTGCTGGAGAGCTACGCGCCCGAGGGGTGACGACTCCCGCGGCGGGCGCGGCTGTGGTAGGGAGGGGAGGGCCCGCAGCCGGGCCGGGGAGGGTGAAATGATCCCGATGCGCTTCGTCTGCGTGCTCGCGGCTTCCGCCGCGCTCGCCGCACCCGCAACGCTTCCCGCCAATCCGCCCTCGGGCTCCGCGCCGGGCATGTCCGCGCCGCAGGGCGATCCGGCCGCCGAGTATCGCAAGGGCATCGAGGCCCTGCAGGCGCAGCGTTACGCCGACGCCAGAAAGGCTTTCGACAAGGTGCTGGCGGTAGCTCCGGCCGACGCCAACACCAACTTCCTCGCCGGCCTCGCCAGCGCGGGCCTCTCCGACCTCAAGGCGGCGCGCAAATTTTACGAGCGGGCGGTCAGAGCGGACAAGGACCTGATCGCGGCGCGGCGCGAGCTCGGCCTGACCTATGCGAAGCTCGGCGACCCGGCCAAGGCGCAGGCGCAGCTCGACGCCCTGAAGGCGATGCAGGCGAAATGCGCCGCCGCCTGCGCCAAGGCGGCCGAGATCGACGCTTCGGTCCAGGCGCTCGGCGCCGCGATCGGCGCGCCGCCTTCGGCCCGCCTCGAGACCGGCCCGAGCCTGCTCTTCGCCAGCGCGGCCGCCGGAGACCGTTTCTATCTCGACGCGGTCGCGCTGATCAACGAGGGCCGCTACGAAGCGGCGATCGCCTCGCTCGAGGCGGCTCGAGCAACCTTCGGCCCGCACCCGGACGTGCTCACCTATCTCGGCTTCGCCAACCGCAAGCTCGGGCGCTATGACCTCGCCGAGGTTTATTACCGCGCCGCGCTCGCGGCGGCGCCGCACCACAAGGCTGCCACTGAATATTATGGCGAGCTCAAGATCGAGCGCGGCGACCTGGCGGGGGCGCGGCGGCTGCTGGCCGACCTCGAGGCGACCTGCACCTTCGGCTGCGCCGAGGCCGACGAGCTGAAGCGGTGGATCGACGCCGGGCGCGCGCCGGCGCGCTGATCCTCGCCGCCGCGGCGCTGGCGGCCGCCGCGGGGGCCGCTGCGGATTTCCCGATCCGCGAGGCGAAGTGGCTTCGCCCCGAGGCTATTCCCCGCGCTCTCTCCAAGGAGCCGGCGGAATGCCTGGTCTGGCCCAACAACCCGCAAGCGCGGCGCCGGGTCGCGATCGGGCGGACCGCCTTCCGCGCGCCGCTCCTCCTCGGCGGCCAGGCGGCGCGGGCCGGGATGAGCTGCGCGACCTGCCACCGCAACGGACGGGGCAATCCCGACTTCCTGTTCCCGGGCCTGTCCGGCGCGGCGGGCACGGCCGACGTCACTTCCTCGCTGATGAGCCGGCGCCGCGGCGACGCCGACTTCAACCCCAAGCCGATCCCGGACCTCGCCGGCCCGCCCTCGAAGCTCAAGATATCGCGGTCGGAGCCCCGTGCGCTGGAGGAGTTCATCCGCGGCCTCGTCGTCGACGAATTCGACGGGCCGGAGCCTCCCGCGGGGGGGATCGAGAGCCTCGCGGCCTACGCCCGCGCGCTGCGCCCGGAAGCCTGCGGGCCGCCGCGGAAAATCACGCTCAGGGACCGACTGGACGAAGTGTCCGCGGCCGTGGCCCTCGCAGCCGCCGAGAAGGGCGAATTGCGTTCCTTCCTTCTCGGCGCCGCGCGCTCGCAGCTCGGGGCGATCGACGAGCGCTTCAAGGGAGCGGATGCGGCCCGCGCCTTGCTTCGCGCGGCGGACCGCGACCTGGCGGCAATCCGGTCGGGGGAGGCGGGTTTCGAGACGTGGCAGCGGCGCTGGCCCGAGCGCCGGCGCAGGCTGATGCGCGACGAAGGCCGGTCGCTCTTCTCGGAACGCGCCTTGCGGCGGGCCATCGCCGCCGCGAGTCTTCCGGAAGCGCAGCAACCGCGTTAGGGCCGCCGGCGTGAGCGGCCACAACAACCGGACCCTGCTGATCGCGTTCGGCGCGAATCTCGGAATCGCCGCCGCCAAGTTCGTCGCCGCGGCGGTCACCGGCTCGTCGGCGATGCTGACCGAAGGCGTCCACAGCGTCGTCGATTCGACCAACCAGCTGCTCCTGATCTGGGGCCGCCGCCAGGCGCGGAAGCCCGCCGACGACCGCCACCCCTTCGGCTATGGGCGCGAGCTCTATTTCTGGAGCTTCGTCGTCGCCCTGCTCGTCTTCGCGCTGGGGGCGGGGGTGTCGGTCTACGAAGGCGTCGTCCACATCCGCCACCCCGAAGAAGCGGTGTCGCCCTACATCGCCTACGGGGTGCTGCTCTTCGCCTTCCTGCTCGAGGGCGCATCGACGCTGGCCGCCTTCCGCGAGTTCAGGGAGGCCAAGGGGAGCCTCGGCTGGGTCGAGGCGGTGCGGCGCTCGAAGGACCCGCCCGGCTTCATCGTCCTGCTCGAGAACGGAGCGGCGATGGCGGGCCTCGTCATCGCGGCGATCGGGCTCGCCCTGGCGCAGCTGACGGGCAACCCGCTCTACGACGGCGCCGCGTCGATCGCCATCGGCGCGGTCCTCGCGGCGACCGCCCTCGTGCTGGCGATCGAATCGAAAGCGCTGCTGATCGGCGAGGCGGCCGAGCCGGAGCTGGTCGGCGCGCTCCACCGGCTCGCCGCGGCCAAGCCGGGCGTGGTCGCGGTGGGAAGCATCCTGACGGTCCACAGCGCCCCCGACCAGATCACCGCGATGATGAGCCTCGACTTCGACGACGAGATGCGCGCCGGCGACGTCGAGCGGATTGTCGGCGAGATCGAGGCCGAGGTCGCCCGGCTGTTCCCGACGGTCAGGCGCCTGTTCGTCCGTCCGCAAAGCAATGCCGGGGACGAGGCCGGCTGAGGCGCTTTACCGGGGCGCGCGGCCATGCTCTTTAGCGCGCCATGACTCGCCTCAGCCTCGCCGTCGCCGGCCTCTTCGCCACCATCGCCCTCCAGCCGCTCGCCGCCGCCGAGACGGAGAGCTACACCGTCATCGTCGGAGGGCGAAACGTCGGGCATCTCGACGCGGTGACCGAGGGGCGCTCGGTGGCCATCGACTGGGACGTCAAGAGCAACGGGCGCGGGCCCACGATCAAGGAGAAGGTGACGCTCGGCGATGACGGCCTGCCGGTCGCCTGGGCGGTCGACGGCGCGACGACGTTCGGCGGCCGGGTCGCCGAGCGCTTCGCGCTGAAGGGGTCGAGGGCGACCTGGACCGACTCGACCGGGACGATGAAGGCCCTGGTGCGAGAGCCGAGCCTCTACGTCGTCCAGAACGGAAGCCCCTGGGCGCTGGGCCTCTACGGCCGCGCGCTGCTGAGGGATTCCGACGCGAGCATGCCGGCCCTTCCGGGAGGCGCCCTGAAGCTCAGCAAGGGCGAGACGCTGACTGTGAACGGCGCCGGGGGGCCGGTCGAGGTCACCGCCTATGCGCTGACCGGCATCGACACGAACCCGTCTTATTTCCTGCTCGACAAAGAGGGCCGGCTGTTCGCGGCGATGCAGGGGCGCGGAGTCACCGTGCGGAAGGGCTATGAGGCCGAGGACCAAAGGCTGCGCGACCTCGACGAGGCGATGTCGGCGGCGCGCTATGCCGAGATCCAGAAGGCGACCGCGCATAACTGGGATGCGCCGATCCGAATCCGCAACGTGCGGCTGTTCGATCCGAAGACGCAGACTCTGACCGAGCCGAAATCCGTGCTCGTCTACCGCCACGCCATCGCGGCGGTCGAGCCGAACGACAGCGCGGCGACGCCCGGCGAGGTCACGATCGACGGCGCCGGCGGGACGCTCGTCCCCGGCATGTTCGAGATGCACGGCCACGTCTCCGAGGACGATGCGGTGCTGAACCTCGCCGCCGGGATCACCTCGATCCGCGACATGGGCAACCGCAACGAGGATCTGCGCGCGATCATGGACCGGATCGAGGCCGGCAAGTCGGCCGGCTCGCGGATCGTGCCGAGCGGCTTCATCGAGGGCCGCAGCCCGTTCAGCGCCAACAACGGCTTCGTCGTCGAGAGCGAGGCCGAAGCGGTCGAGGCGGTGCGCTGGTATGCCGCGCGCGGCTATTGGCAGATCAAGATCTACAACAGCATCAACCCGGCCTGGGTGCCCGCGATGATCGCCGAGGCGCACCGGCTCGGCCTCCGCGTCGCCGGCCACGTTCCCGCCTTCGCCACCGCCGACCAGATGATGGAAGCCGGCTATGACGAGATGACCCACATCAACCAGTTCGTCCTCGGCTGGATCCTGAAGCCGGGCGAGGACACGCGCAACCTGCTGCGCCTGACCGCGCTCCGGCGGCTCGAGAATTTCGATTTGTCGAGCCCGGCCGTCACGAAGACGATCGACCTCATCGCGTCGCGCCACATCGCCATCGACCCGACCCTTGGCATCCACGAGGCCTTCACCCAGAACCGCAACGGCCAGGTACCGCCGGGCATGGTCGACTATATCTCGCACCTCCCGATCGGGCCGCAGCGCGACGCGAAGCAGGCCTGGGCCGACCTCTCCGAGCCCGGCGACGACCGCGCCTATCGCGCCGCCTTCGACAAGCTGGTCGACGTGCTCCGGATGCTGAACCAGCGCGGCGTGTTCATCGTGCCGGGCACCGACACGGGCGGCGCCTTCACCTATCACCGCGAGCTCGAGCTCTATCAGAAGTTCGGAATGACACCGGGCCAGATATTGAAGCGTGCGACGCTCGACATGGCGGCCTATCTCGGCGAGGACCAGAGCCTCGGCTCGATCGAGAAAGGGAAACTCGCCGACTTCTTCCTGATCCCCGGCGACCCGGTGAAGGACCTGAAGGCGATCAAGACGATCGCGATGGTGGTCAAGGACGGCACCGTCTATTTCCCGAGCGAGATCTATCCGCATTTCGGCATCGCGCCCTTCGCGCCGCCGCCGCGGGTCACCCAGCCCCAGCTCGAAACGGGGCAATGATGAAGCGACTCCTCCTTGCCGCGGCCGCAGCCGCGCTCCTGGCGGCTCCGGCCCTGGCCGCAGAGACGGTGGTCGTCACCGCCGATCGGATGATCGACGTGCTGACGGGCCGCGTCGTCGACGAGCCCGTGGTGGTGATCACCGACGGCCGCATCGCCTCGGTCGTCGGCCGGGGAGGAGCGCGCCCCGCGATCCCGGCCGGCGCGAAGCGCATCGACCTGTCGGGGAAGACGCTGCTCCCCGGCCTCATCGACATGCACGTACATCTCGACGCCGACGCCCGGATCAGCGGCTATCGCGGCCTCGAATATACCGACAGCTTCTGGCAGGCGGTCGGAGTCTCGAACGCGAAGAAGATGCTCGAGGCCGGCTTCACGACCGTGCGCAACGTCGGCTCGGGCGACTATAACGACGTCGGCCTCAAGCAGGCGGTCGAGGGCGGCTACATTCCAGGGCCGCGCATCGTCCCGGCGACCTATGCGATCGGCTCGACCGGAGGCCATTGCGACCCGAGCGAGGGGCTTCCGCCCTCGTTCGGCGACCTCCGCCAGCCCGCCGTGATCGACAGCCCGGAAGCGGCGCGCAAGATGGTGAGGAAGCTGCACAAATATGGCGCCGAGGTGATCAAGATCTGCGCGACCGGCGGAGTCCTCTCGCGCACCGACGCGCCGGGCGCGCAGCAGCTCACCCTCGAGGAGATGAAGGCGATCGTCGCCGAGGCGCACCTGCTCGGCCTGCGCGTCGCCGCCCACGCCCACGGCACGTCCGGCATCAACGACGCGCTCCGCGCCGGGGTCGACACGATCGAGCATGCCAGCCTCGCCGACGAGGAGAGCTTCCGGCTCGCCAAGGCGGGCGGCAAATGGTTCTCGATGGACATTTACGACGACGACTACATCCTCGCCGAGGGGGCGAAGAACGGCGTCCACGAGGAATCGCTGGCCAAGGAGCGCGAGATAGGCCGCAAGCAGCGCGAGACGTTCCGCGCGGCGGTGCGAGCCGGGGTCAAGCAGGTCTTCGGGACCGACAATGGCGGCGTCTTCCCGGCCGGCCAGAACGCCCTCCAATTCGCCAAGGAAGTAGAATGGGGGATGACTCCCCTCCAGGCGATCCAGTCGGCGACGTCGGAAGCCGCCCGGGCCCTCGGCCGCGAGAAGGACGTCGGAGCGATCGCCGTCGGCCGCTACGGCGACCTGATCGCGGTCGACGGCGACCCCCTGAAGGACGTGCGCGTCCTCGAGCATGTGGCGGTCGTCATCAAGGGCGGCGAGGTGGTGAAGCGGGACTGATAGGGAAAGGGCCCAAGATGACCGTCCAAGGCTATGGAAGCTACGCCGGCGACAAGCCGCTCGAGCCGATCGCGATCGAGCGCCGCGCGGCGGGCCCGCGCGACGTGCAGATCGAGATCGCCTTTTGCGGCGTGTGCCATTCGGACCTCCACACGGTCCGCTCCGAATGGGGCGGGACTCTCTACCCCTGCGTGCCGGGTCATGAGATCGTCGGTCGCGTCTCGGCCGTCGGCGGCGAGGTGACAAAGTTCGGCAAGGGCGACCTCGTCGGCGTCGGGTGCCTCGTCGGGAGCTGCGGGCATTGCTCCGCGTGCGGCGAGGGCCTGGAGCAATATTGCGAGAACGGGATCATTGGAACCTACAACGGCCCGACCCAGGATCCTCCGGGCCACACGCTCGGCGGTTATTCGCAGCGCATCGTCGTGGACGAGGATTTCGTCCTCGCCATTCGCCATCCGGAGGACCAGCTCGCCGCGGTAGCGCCGCTGCTCTGCGCCGGCATCACGACCTGGTCGCCGCTGCGCCACTGGAAGGTCGGGCCCGGATCGACCGTCGGCATCGTCGGCATCGGCGGGCTCGGCCACATGGGGGTCAAGCTCGCCCACGCGATGGGCGCGCATGTCGTCGCCTTCACGACGTCGGAGAGCAAGCGCCAGGACGCGCTCGACCTCGGCGCCGACGAGGTAATCGTCTCCCGCGACGCCGACGCGATGGCGGGACAGGCGCGGCGCTTCGACTTCATCCTGGATACGGTCGCGGCCAGCCATGAGCTAGACGCATTCACGCAGCTCCTGAAGCTCAACGGCACGCTGTGCCTGGTCGGCGTGCCCGAGCATCCCCATCCCTCGCCCAATGTCGGCACATTGATCTTCGGCCGCCGCTCGATCGCCGGCTCGCTGATCGGCGGTATCGAGGAGACCCAGGAGATGCTCGATTTCTGCGCGGAGCACGGCATCGTCTCCGAGATCGAGACGATCCCCGTCCAGCAGATCGACGAGGCCTACGAGCGCATGCAGCGCAGCGACGTCAAATACCGCTTCGTCATCGACAATGCCTCGCTCGCCGGCTGAGGCCAGCGCGCGCTTCGCGGCGGCGGTGAACATGGACGCGGAAGAGCTGGAAGCGTGGCTGGCGACGGCCGAAAGCCGTCGCGTGGGCCAGGTTGGTCCGGACGGCGAGTCGATCGGCCGGACCGCGGGCAAGCGGACCCTCGCCTTGCTGAGGACGCCGGAACCGGACCGGACCGACGTGGATTACGCTCACATGCGACGGGTCGCGGGCTTCGTGGCCCGGCACAGGGCCCAGGAGCCGGCAAATACCTTCACCTCGCGCTGGCGATATTCGCTGATGAACTGGGGCCACGACCCGCTGAAGGACGAAGGAGCGAGAGGCGATGAAGGGCTATTGCGACGATATCGAGAGGGCGACCGAGGAGAATGAGGATTTCCGCCGGGTCGTCTATACGGGGAGGAATTTACAGCTGGTGCTGATGAGCCTCGCGCCCGGCGACGAGATCGGCGAGGAGGTGCACGAGGACCGCGACCAGTTTTTCCGCATCGAAGAAGGGGAGGGCGTGATCACGATCGACGGGGTCGAGAAGGAAGTGGAGGACGATTTCGCCGTCATCGTCCCCGCGGGCGCGCGCCACAACGTCGTCAACACCGGCGAGGCGCCGCTTAAGCTCTACACGATCTACGGACCGCCCGAGCATCGCGACGGCATCGTCCACAAGGACAAGGCCCAGGCCGACCGCGACCACCAGGCCGACCATTGGGACGGCGGCACCAGCGAATAGTGGCGCGTTAAGGCCTGTTGATGTAAGGTCGCCCGATGGCGAGCGGCGACCTCACCGTTGAGATTCTGAAGCCGATCCAGGCGGATCTGGCCGAGGTCAAACGCGAGCAGCTGAGCCTCGGCGTCCGGATGGCGGCGATGGAGCAGCACCTCGCCGCCAACCGGATCGAGATCGCCCGTCTCAGCGGCGACGTGGCCGAGATCAAGCGGGACGTCTCGCTGATCAAGCGCCGGCTCGACCTGGTCGACGCCTGAGCGGCGTCCGCACTGGGTCTCCTAAGCCGCGACGACACCGGCGAAGTGGTCGACGAGGCGCATGGACGAGTGGAAGGGCGACCAGAAGCCGCCTTTCTCGATGGACGTCTGGCGCTTCATCCAGGCCGCGGGGCCGCGCGTAAAGGGTGAGCCGAGGGAAGCGGGCGGCCGTCCGGGGGCCGTCCCACGACCCCTTCAAAAACTCGCCCGTTGACCCATATTGGCCTCGCGGCTATAGGCCGTTTCGCCCGCGGAGCCCTTGCGTTCCTGGAGCGGGCAAGAGCTTGAACATTGCCGTTGCGATAGCGAAGGCCTGGGAGCCCTGGGGTTCCCCGGTGCTTCGCGTTTTTTGCGCCCCGGTAAAGTAACTTAAGGAAGCGAAGGGCTTCATGCCGACGATCAACCAGCTGGTCCGCAAGGGTCGCGAGCCGCAGAAGGCCAAGTCGAAGGTCCCTGCGATGGAGCAGAACCCGCAGAAGCGCGGCGTCTGCACCCGGGTCTACACGACCACCCCGAAGAAGCCGAACTCGGCGCTCCGCAAGGTCGCCAAGGTGCGACTCACCAACCAGCGCGAGGTGATCAGCTACATCCCCGGCGAGGGCCACAATCTCCAGGAGCACAGCGTGGTCCTGATCCGCGGCGGCCGCGTCCGCGACCTTCCCGGTGTCCGCTACCACGTCCTTCGCGGCGTGCTCGACACCCAGGGGGTCAAGGACCGCCGCCAGTCCCGTTCCAAATACGGCGCCAAGCGGCCGAAGTGACCGAGCGGGCGCAAGCCCGCGTAGAGTCATCCCCGCGAAGGCGGGGATCCCAGCGGGAAGGACTGAGCCTTCTGTCCTGGGATGCCAGCCTCCGCTGGCATGACGAGTTGAGGAAGTAAGCCCCGGACAGGTTCCGGACCCGGCTGAAGCAAAGAAGGAAGAGAAGAATGTCCCGTCGTCGTCGCCCCGAGAAGCGCGAGATCCTGCCCGACCCGAAGTTCGGCGATCTCGTCCTTTCCAAGTTCATGAACAGCGTCATGCTCGACGGCAAGAAGTCGGTCGCCGAAGGCATCGTCTACGGCGCCTTCGAGACGATCGAGACCCGCGCCAAGCGCGACCCGCTCGGCGTCTTCCACGACGCGCTCAACAATGTGAAGCCGGGCATCGAGGTCCGCTCGCGGCGCGTCGGCGGCGCGACCTACCAGGTTCCCGTCGAGGTGCGCCCCGAGCGCGCCCAGGCTTTGGCCATTCGCTGGCTTATCGGCGCGGCGCGCAGCCGCTCGGAGAACACCATGGCCGGCCGCCTTTCGGGCGAGCTCATGGACGCCGCCAACAATCGCGGCAACGCGGTCAAGAAGCGCGAGGATACGCACCGCATGGCCGAAGCCAACCGCGCCTTCTCGCATTACCGCTGGTAACCATTTGATCGCCGGGCCTTCAGCCCGGCCTGGAGTTAAGAACGTGGCCCGCAGTCATCCCCTCGAGCGCTATCGCAACATCGGCATCATGGCGCATATCGACGCCGGCAAGACGACGACGACCGAGCGCGTCCTCTATTATACCGGCAAGTCCTACAAGATCGGCGAGGTCCACGAGGGCACGGCGACGATGGACTGGATGGAGCAGGAGCAGGAGCGCGGAATCACCATCACGTCGGCTGCGACGACGTGCTTCTGGGACGACCACCGGATCAACATCATCGACACGCCCGGCCACGTCGACTTCACCATCGAGGTCGAGCGCTCGCTGCGAGTCCTCGACGGCGCGGTCGCGGTGTTCGACGGCGTCGCCGGAGTCGAGCCGCAGTCGGAGACGGTCTGGCGCCAGGCCGACAAGTACAAGGTGCCGCGGATGTGCTTCGTCAACAAGCTCGACCGCACCGGCGCGAATTTCGAGATGTGCGTCGACATGATCAAGGACCGACTCGGCGCCCGGCCGATGGTCCTCTATCTCCCGATCGGCCTTGAGAGCGATTTCAAGGGCCTCGTCGACCTGGTCGAGAACCGGGCGATCATCTGGCTCGAGGAGAGCCTCGGCGCCAAGTTCGAATATCAGGAGATCCCGGCCGACCTCGCCGACGCGGCCGCCGAAGCGCGCCAGCACATGATCGAGATGGCGGTCGAGCAGGACGACGCGACGATGGAGGCCTATCTCGAAGGGACCGAGCCCGACGTCGCGACGCTCAAGAAGCTCATTCGCAAGGGCACGCTCAACTTCTCGTTCGTCCCCGTGCTGTGCGGCTCGGCGTTCAAGAACAAGGGCGTCCAGCCGATGCTCGACGCCGTCGTCGACTATCTGCCGAGCCCGCTCGACGTTCCGCCGATCCAGGGGCTGAAGCTCGACGGCGAGACCGTCGACGAGCGCCCGGCCCGCGACGACGCGCCGTTCGCGGCCCTCGCCTTCAAGATCATGACCGACCCGTTCGTCGGCACCTTGACCTTCGCCCGCATCTATTCGGGCAAGCTCGACAGCGCGTCCGTCGTCACCAACTCGGTCAAGGACAAGAAGGAGAAGGTCGGCCGCATGCTGCTGATGCACGCCAACGACCGCGAGGACATCAAGGAGGCCTTCGCCGGCGATATCGTCGCTCTGGTCGGTCTCAAGGACACGACCACCGGCGACACGCTCTGCGCCTCGAACGCGCCGATCATCCTCGAGCGGATGGAGTTTCCGGACCCCGTCATCGAGGTCGCGGTCGAGCCCAAGACCAAGGCCGACCAGGAGAAGATGGGCGTCGCCCTTCACCGCCTGGCGCAGGAGGATCCGAGCTTCCGCGTCTCGTCCGACATGGAATCCGGCCAGACCATCATCAAGGGGATGGGCGAGCTCCACCTCGAGATCCTGGTCGACCGCATGAAGCGCGAGTTCAAGGTCGAGGCCAATGTCGGCGCGCCGCAGGTCGCCTATCGCGAGTCGCTCGCGCGCGCCGTCGACGTCACCTACACCCACAAGAAGCAGTCGGGCGGCTCCGGCCAGTTCGGCGAGGTCAAGGTGCGGCTGGAGCCCGGCGAGCGCGGCTCGGGCATCACCTTCCACGACGACATCAAGGGCGGCAACATCCCGCGCGAATATATCCCGTCGGTCGAGAAGGGCATGCGCGAGACCGCCGCGACCGGATCGCTGATCGGCTTTCCGATCATCGACTTCAACATCCACCTGCTCGACGGCAAATATCACGACGTCGACTCCTCCGCCCTCGCGTTCGAGATCACCGGCCGCGGAGCGATGCGCGAGGCCGCCCAGAAGGCGGGCATCAAGCTGCTCGAGCCGATCATGAAGGTCGAGGTCGTGACTCCGGAGGATTATCTCGGCGACGTGATCGGAGACTTGAACAGCCGGCGCGGCCAGATCCAGGGGACGGACAGCCGGGGCAACGCGCAGGTCGTCGAGGCGATGGTCCCGCTTGCCAATATGTTCGGCTACGTTAATGAGCTGCGGTCCTTCAGCCAGGGCCGCGCCCAGTACACGATGCAGTTCTCGCATTACGACGAGGTGCCTGCGAACGTGGCCGAAGAGGTCAAGGCCAAGCTCGCTTAACCGCTAAGATTTTGATTTTGTACAGAAACGAGGATTAGGGAAAATGGCGAAAGCTAAATTCGAGCGGACCAAGCCGCACTGCAATATCGGCACCATCGGTCACGTCGACCATGGCAAGACGTCGCTCACCGCGGCGATCACCAAGGTTCTCGCCAAGACCGGCGGCGCGACCTACACGAGCTATGCCAATATCGACAAGGCTCCCGAGGAGCGCGAGCGCGGCATCACCATTTCGACCGCCCACGTCGAATATGAGACCGAGGCGCGCCACTACGCCCACGTCGACTGCCCCGGCCACGCCGATTATGTGAAGAACATGATCACCGGCGCCGCGCAGATGGACGGCGCGATCCTGGTCGTGTCGGCGGCCGACGGGCCGATGCCGCAGACGAAGGAGCATATTCTCCTCGCCCGCCAGGTCGGCGTTCCCTCGATCGTCGTCTTCATGAACAAGGTCGACCAGGTCGACGACGAGGAGCTGCTCGAGCTCGTCGAGCTCGAGATCCGCGAGCTGCTCTCCTCCTACGACTTCCCGGGCGACGACATTCCGGTGATCAAGGGCTCGGCCCTCGCCGCGCTCGAGGACAGCAACGAGGAGATCGGCGAGAAGGCCGTCCTCGAGCTGATGGCGGCGGTCGACAGCTACATCCCGCAGCCCGAGCGCCCGCTCGACCGCCCGTTCCTGATGCCGATTGAGGACGTGTTCTCGATCTCCGGCCGCGGCACGGTCGTCACCGGCCGCGTCGAGACCGGCATCGTCAAGGTCGGCGAGGAAGTCGAGATCGTCGGCATCACCGACACCAAGAAGACCGTCGTCACCGGCGTCGAGATGTTCCGCAAGCTGCTCGACCAGGGCCAGGCGGGCGACAATATCGGCGCGCTTCTGCGCGGCGTCGGCCGCGAGGAGGTCGAGCGCGGCCAGGTCCTGGCCAAGCCCGGCTCGATCACGCCGCACACCGACTTCTCGGCCGAGGTCTACGTCCTCTCGAAGGACGAGGGCGGCCGCCACACGCCGTTCTTCGCCAACTACCGTCCGCAATTCTACTTCCGCACGACCGACGTGACGGGCGAAGTGGTTCTGCCGGAGGGGACCGAGATGGTCATGCCCGGCGACAACGTGAACCTCGCGGTCAAGCTGATCGCCCCGATCGCCATGGACCAGGGCCTGCGCTTCGCGATCCGCGAAGGCGGCCGGACCGTCGGCGCAGGGGTTGTCGCCACGATCACGAAGTAGTAGAGGCACGCGCAGCCGCCCGGATCGGGAAGATTCGGGCGGTTCGCATTTTTGAGTAAGCGTCGCCCCAGCGAAGGGCCCCCATCAAAGTATTACTTTGATGGGACCCAAGGCTGGGGCCCCCGGGGGTGAAGGGCTCTGAGCCTCAACTCGCTGGGGTCCCAGCCTTCGCTGGGACGACGTGGATTTGGTTTGCCCCCCGGGGCCGGCTCTTTGCAATCGGTAAGCAGGTTATGGAAACGCAGAACATCCGCATTCGCCTGAAGGCGTTCGACCATCGTGTCCTGGATCAGGCCACGGGCGACATCGCCGACACCGCGCGTCGGACGGGTGCTCTCATCCGCGGGCCCATCCCTCTGCCGACGCGCATCGAGAAGTTCACCGTCAACCGCTCGCCCCACGTCGACAAGAAGTCGCGCGAGCAGTTCGAGGTGAGGACGTACAAAAGGCTGCTCGACATCGTGCAGCCGACGCCGCAGACGGTCGACGCTTTGATGAAGCTCGACCTTGCGGCAGGTGTGGACGTCGAAATCAAGCTCGCTTAACCGCCAGGTTTAGCGAGCGCAGCCCCAGCGAAAGCTGGGGTCCCAGCGAGGAAGAGGCGCCGAGCCTTCACCCCCTGGGGTCCCAGCCTTCGCTGGGACGACGAGATGGAGCGAGGCCTTCGCGCTTCCCTCCAAACAGGGTGATACCGCGGGAGCGTCGCTCCCGGCCTGCGTCCCCGCCGTTTCTCCCTCTGGGGAGGAGCTCGAGCCCAGGCGGGGCACGCATCGATTTCGGGCTTAGGGATCGTGCCCTTCGGCGCGACCCGACATGCCCCCGGCAATGGTGCCGTGGGCCTCTGTAAGAGGAGTTTGGTCATGCGCACCGGCGTGATCGCGAAGAAGATGGGGATGACCCGCCTGTTCCAGGAGGACGGCCGCCATGTGCCGGTCACCGTCCTGGCGCTCGAGGACGTCCAGGTCGTCGCCCGCAAGGAAGCGGAGCGCGACGGCTATACCGCCGTCCAGCTCGGCGCCGGCACGGCCAAGGCGAAGAACGTCGCCAAGCCGCAGCGCGGCCATTTCGGCAAGGCCGAGGTCGAGCCCAAGGCTCGCGTCGCCGAGTTCCGGGTCGCCGAGGATGCGCTCCTCGACGTCGGCGCGACCGTCACCGCCGACCATTTCGTCGCCGGCCAATATGTCGACATCCAGGGCGTGACCCAGGGCAAGGGCTTCCAGGGCGGCATGAAGCGCTGGGGCTTCGGCGGCCTTCGCGCCACGCACGGCGTCTCGCTCTCGCACCGCTCATTGGGCTCGACCGGCCAGCGCCAGGATCCGGGCCGCGTCTTCAAGAACAAGAAGATGGCTGGCCACATGGGCGCGAGGAACCGCACCCAGCAGAATCTCGAGATCGTCCGTACCGACGTCGAGCGCGGCCTCCTCTTCGTGAAGGGCTCCGTGCCCGGCCACAAGGGCGGCTGGCTGCTCGTCAAGGACGCGGTCAAGGTGCCCCGTCCCGACGGCGCGCCCTATCCCGCCGGGCTGCGCGCTTCCGCCCAGCAGAATGAAGGCGACGCTCCCGCTGAGACCCCGGCCGAGGCCGCGGCTCCCGCGGAAGCGACCGAAGGCCAGGAAGGCTAAGCCATGAAGGTCAAAGTTCAGAGCCTCGACGGCGGCAAGGCCGGCAAGGACATCGATCTCAACGACGAGATTTTCGGTGTCGAGCCGCGCGCCGATATCCTCCACCGAGTCGTCACCTGGCAGCTCGAGAAGCGCCGCGGCACCGCCCGCGGCGCCCGCGAGCGTTCCGACGTCGCCCGCACCGGCAAGAAGTTCGGCCGTCAGAAGGGCGGCGGCACGGCCCGCCACGGCGACCGGCGCGCCCCGATCTTCGTCGGCGGCGGCAAGGCGCACGGCCCGCGCGTCCGCGATTTCAACCCGTCGCTGAACAAGAAAGTCCGCGCGCTCGGCCTCAAGATGGCGCTCTCCGCCAAGGCGAAGGACGGCAATCTGCTGGTGGTCGAGAATCTCGACCTCAAGGAGGCCAAGACCAAGGCGCTGAAGGAGCGGCTGGCCGGGCTCAACCTCGGCCGCAACGCCCTCGTCATCGACGGCGACGCCCTGAACGTCGGCTTCGCCAAGGCGGCCGGCAATTTGCGCGAGATCGACCTCATCCCGGCGGTCGGGGCGAACGTGTACGACATCCTCAACCACGACACCCTGGTGCTGACCCGCGCCGCCGTCGAGACGCTGGAGGCCCGGTTCAATGGCTAAGGCAGCCAAGAAAGAGAGCCAGGTCGACATCAACCATTACGATGTCGTCCTGGCCCCGCACATCACCGAGAAGTCGACCCTGCTTTCCGAGCAGAACGCGGTCGTCTTCAAGGTCGCGACAGAGGCCACCAAGCCGCAGATCAAGGCGGCGGTCGAGGCCCTGTTCGGAGTCAACGTCACCAACGTGAACACGCTGACGAGCAAGGGCAAGACCAAGAAGTGGAAGGGCCGGCCCTACACCCGCTCCGACGTCAAGAAGGCGATCGTGACGCTGGCCGAAGGCCAGTCGATCGACGTCACCACCGGTATCTGAGGCGCAGACGATGGCACTCAAAACCTATAACCCGACGACCCCGTCGCAGCGCGGCCTCGTCCTCGTCGACAAGTCGGCGCTGTGGAAAGGGAAGCCCGTCAAGGCGCTGACCGAAGGCAAGCGCAAGACCGGCGGCCGCAACAACAAGGGCCATGTAACCTCGCGCGGCATCGCCGGCGGCCACAAGCAGCGCTACCGCTACGTCGATTTCAAGCGGCGCAAGTGGGACCAGCCGGCCACCGTCGAGCGGCTCGAATACGATCCCAACCGGACCGCGTTCATCGCTCTCGTCAAATATGAGGACGGCGAGCTCGCCTACATCATCGCGCCGCAGCGCCTCGGCCCCGGCGACACGATCGTCGCCGGCCGCAAGGTCGACGTGAAGCCCGGCAATGCGATGGAGGTCGGCCAGATGCCGGTCGGCACCATCGTCCACAATGTCGAGATGAAGCCGGGCAAGGGCGGCCAGCTCGCCCGTTCGGCCGGCACCTACGTCCAGGTGGTCGGCCGTGACCGCGGCATGGTCATGGTGAGGCTGAATTCGGGCGAGCAGCGCTACATCCGCGCGGACTGCATGGCGACGGTCGGCGCCGTCTCGAACCCCGACAACCAGAACCAGAATTTCGGCAAGGCCGGCCGCACCCGCTGGCAGGGCCGGCGTCCGCTCACCCGCGGCGTCGCCAAGAACCCGGTCGACCACCCGCACGGCGGCGGCGAAGGCCGCACCTCGGGCGGCCGCCATCCGGTCACGCCCTGGGGCAAGCCCACCAAGGGCGCGCGCACCCGCCACAACAAGTCGACGGACAAGATGATCATCCGGTCCCGGCACGCGAAGAAGAAGAGGTAATCATGGCCCGCTCCGTCTGGAAAGGTCCGTTCGTCGAATTGAGCCTTCTCAAGAAGGCCGAGGCGGCCCAGGATTCCAAGAGCCGCACGCCGATCAAGACCTGGTCGCGCCGCTCGACGATCCTGCCGCAGTTCGTCGGCCTCACCTTCAACGTCTATAACGGGAAGAAATTCATCCCCGTCTCGGTCAACGAGGACATGGTGGGGATGAAGCTCGGCGAGTTCGCGCCGACCCGCTACTTCCCTGGTCACGCGTCCGACAAGAAGGGCAAGAGGTAAGCCATGGGCAAGCAGGCATCCCCCCGCAAGGTCGCCGACAACGAGGCGCTCGCAGTCAACACGCAGGTGCGCGGCTCGGCCCAGAAGCTGAACCTCGTCGCCGCGCTCATCCGCGGCAAGAAGGCCGAGGAGGCGCGCAACATCCTCTCCTTTTCGACCAAGGCGATGGCCGTCGACGTCAAGAAGGTGCTGGAGAGCGCGATCGCCAATGCCGAGAACAACCACAATCTCGACGTCGACGCCCTCGTCGTCGCCGAGGCCTCGGTCGGCAAATCGATCTCGATGAAGCGCTTCACGCCGCGCGCCCGCGGCCGCGCCAGCCGCATCGTCAAACCGTTCAGCCGTGTGCGCATCGTCGTGCGCGAGCAGCAGGAAGCGTAAAGACATGGGTCAGAAAACCTCCCCGATCGGGCTCCGCCTGCAGATCAACCGGACCTGGGACAGCCGCTGGTACGCCGAAGGCGACGATTACGGCCGGCTGCTTCTCGAGGACCTCAAGATCCGCAACCACATCATGAAGATCCTGCCGCAGGCGGCGATCTCCAAGGTGGTGATCGAGCGTCCCGCCAAGCTGTGCCGGATCTCGATCTACGCGGCCCGCCCCGGCGTGATCATCGGCAAGAAGGGCGCCGACATCGAGAAGCTGAAGAAGACGCTGGGCTCGATGACCTCGAGCGAGGTGTCGCTGAACATCGTCGAGATCCGGAAGCCCGAGATCGACTCCAAGCTCGTCGCCCAGGGCGTCGCCGACCAGCTCGAGCGCCGCATCGCCTTTCGCCGCGCGATGAAGCGCGCGGTGCAGTCGGCCCTGCGTCTCGGCGCCGAGGGCATCCGCATCACCTGCTCGGGCCGCCTCGGCGGGGCCGAGATCGCTCGGACCGAATGGTATCGCGAGGGCCGGGTGCCGCTGCACACGCTCCGCGCCCATGTCGATTATGCCGAAGCGACCGCGCACACCGCCTATGGCGTCTGCGGCGTCAAGGTGTGGATCTTCAAGGGCGAGATCCTCGGCCACGACCCGCTCGCCCAGGACCGGCTGATGATGGAAGCGCAGACTTCCGGCGTCCGGCCCGCGCGCTGATTTAGGAACAAGAGATGCTGCAACCCAAACGCACCAAGTTCCGCAAGGCCTTCAAGGGCCGAATCCACGGCGACGCCAAGGGCGGCACCGCGCTGAACTTCGGCGCCTATGGCCTCAAGGCCATGGAGCCGGAGCGGATCACCGCCCGCCAGATCGAGGCGGCACGCCGCGCGATCACCCGCCACATCAAGCGCCAGGGGCGTTTGTGGATCCGCATCTTCCCCGACGTGCCGGTCTCGTCGAAGCCCGCCGAGGTCCGCATGGGCAAGGGCAAGGGCTCGCCCGAATTCTGGGTGGCGCGGGTCAAGCCGGGCCGGATCCTGTTCGAGCTGGACGGCGTGCCCGGCCACCTCGCCAAGACCGCGTTCGAGCGGGCGGCGGAAAAGCTCCCGATCAAGACGAAGGTTATCGCCCGCCTCGGCGAGAGCCTGCTCGAGGACGCATGATCATGGCCAAGATTCAGGATTTGAAGACCCGCAGCGACGACCAGCTCGACGAGCAGCTGGGCGAGCTGAAGCGCGAGCAGTTCAACCTGCGCTTCCAGGCGGCGACCAACCAGCTGGAGAAGCCCGCCCGGATCCGCGAGGTGCGCCGCACCATCGCCCAGATCAGGACGCTGCAGTCAGAGCGCGCCCGCGCCGCGACGGCGAAGGCTTAAGGAGAATATTCGAGATGCCCAAGCGCGTCCTCACCGGAACCATCGTGTCGGACAAGACCGACAAGACCGTGGTCGTCAAAGTCGAGCGGCGGGTGAAGCACCCGCTCTACGGCAAGATCATCAAAAGGTCGAAAAAGTATCACGCCCATGACGAGGGCAACGAGTTCAAGCAGGGCGAGACCGTCCGTATCGAGGAGACGCGGCCGATCTCGAAGCTGAAGACCTGGAAGGTGATCGACCGCGTGGACACCCACGCGACGCCCGAAAAGGCCGACATCGCGTAAGTTCTAGCACGTTGCCCCAGCGAAGGCTGGGGCCCCGGCGGGTGAAGAGCGCAGGCGCCTTTCACCCCCCAGGATCCCAGCCTTCGCTGGGATGACGATCCGAAGTTCGAAGTGAAGAAGGAATTGGATCGATGATCCAGATGCAGTCCAACCTTGAGGTCGCCGACAATAGCGGCGCCAAGCGCGTCCAGTGCATCAAGGTGCTCGGCGGGTCGAAGCGCCGATTCGCCGGCGTCGGCGACATCATCGTCGTCTCCGTCAAGGAGGCGGCGCCGCGCGGCCGGGTCAAGAAGGGCGACGTCCACAAGGCCGTGATCGTCCGCACCGCCAAGGACATCCATCGTCCCGACGGCTCGACGATCCGCTTCGATTCGAACGCCGCCGTCCTCGTCAACAACAATGCCGAGCCGATCGGCACCCGCATCTTCGGTCCGGTGGTGCGCGAGCTGCGCGCCAAGAAGCACATGAAGATCATCAGCTTGGCGCCGGAGGTGCTCTGAACATGGCGATGAAGATCAAGAAGGGCGACCGCGTCGTCATCCTGTCCGGCAAGGACAAGGGCAAGCACGGCGAGGTCACCAGGTCGATGCCGAAGGACGGCAAGGTGATCGTCAGCGGAGTCAACGTCGCCGCGCGCCACCGCAAGCCCTCGCAGACCAACCCCCAGGGCGGGATCGAGCGCCGCGAAGCGCCGCTCCACGTCTCCAAGGTCGCGCTCGAGGATCCCAAGACCGGCAAGGCCACCCGAGTCCGCTTCGAGGAGCGCGACGGCAAGAAGGTGCGCGTCGCCGTCAAGTCCGGAGAGTTGATCAATGGCTGAAGCCAAATATACGCCGCGCCTCAAGTGCGACTATGACGAGCGCATCGTCCCGGCGATGATCGAGAAGTTCGGTTACAAGAACCGGATGGAGGTCCCGCGCCTCGAGAAGATCGTCCTCAACATGGGCGTCGGCGAGGCGACCCAGGACAAGAAGAAGGTCGAGGTCGCCGCCCAGGAAATGGAGCTGATCGCGGGCCAGAAGCCGGTCATCACCAAGGCCAAGAAGTCGATCGCCCAGTTCAAGCTGCGCGAAGGCATGCCGATCGGGGTCAAGGTCACGCTGCGCCGCGAGCGGATGTACGAGTTCCTCGACCGGCTGGTCACCGTGGCGCTGCCGCGGGTGCGCGACTTTCGCGGCCTCAACCCCCGCTCGTTCGACGGGCGGGGCAATTACGCAATGGGTCTCAAGGAGCAGATCGTGTTCCCGGAGATCAACTACGACCGCATCGAGAAGGTGCGCGGAATGGACATCATCGTCACGACCACCGCGAGGACGGACGACGAGGCGCGCGAGCTCTTACGCCTCTTCAACTTCCCGTTCCCGGCGGAGGAGGCTGAAAAGCAGGCGGCGTAACGAAACACACGTCGCCCCAGCGCAGGCTGGGGCCTCGGCGGGTGAAAGGCTCGGAGCCTGAACCTCACTGGGATCCCAGCCTTCGCTGGGATGACGGCAAGAGACTGGAAAGGCGAGAACTTAAGTCATGGCGAAACTGAGTTCGATCAACAAGAACGAGCGTCGCAAGAAGCTCGTGAAGAAATATTCCGGGCAGTACGCGAAGCTGAAAGCGATCGCGGACGACGAGTCCCGCGACGACACCGAGCGGCTGATCGCGCGCCTCAAGATGGCCGAGATCCCCCGCAACGCGAACCCGACGCGCGTGCGCAACCGCTGCGGCCTCACCGGCCGCCCGCGGGCGAACTACCGCAAGTTCGGAATCTCGCGGATCATGCTCAGGGAACTGGGCAATAAGGGCCTGATTCCGGGCCTCACCAAGTCGAGCTGGTAAGGTAGAGCTATGCCCCTGACCGATCCTTTGGGTGACATGCTCACCCGCATCCGCAACGGCCAGCAGGCGCGCAAGGACAGCGTGGTCAGTCCCGCGTCCAAGCTGCGCGTCCGCGTCCTCGATGTGCTCCAGCGCGAAGGCTATATCCGCGGCTACCGCGAGGAGGCCCTCGGCGCCCATCCGGGCCTGCGCATAGAGCTCAAATATTTCGAGGGCCAGCCCGCGATCCAGCACGTCTCGCGCGTATCCAAGCCCGGCCGCCGCGTCTATTCGGGCGCGTCCGAGCTGCCCCGGGTCCGCAACGGCCTTGGCATCACCATCGTCTCGACGCCTCGCGGCGTTCTGTCCGACGCGGAAGCGCGCGAGCAGAATGTCGGCGGCGAGGTGCTGGCGGAGGTGTTCTGATGAGCCGCATCGGAAAACAGCCGGTCGCCCTGCCGTCCGGCGTCAGCGCCACGACCGAGGGCCAGATCCTCTCCGTGAAGGGACCCAAGGGCACCCTCTCCATGCCGATGCTGGAAGACATCAGCTACGGCATCGAGGACGGCCGCATCGTCGTGAAGCCGGCCAACGAGACGAAGCGCGCGCGCTCCTTCTGGGGCATGCACCGCACGCTCGTGCAGAACCTCGTCACCGGGGTGACGGACGGCTTCACCAAGGTGCTGGAGATCACCGGCGTCGGCTATCGCGCCGCGGCGCAGGGGCGGAACCTCCGCCTCCAGCTCGGCTACAGCCACGACGTCAACATCGCGGTGCCCGAGGGCCTCGAGGTGAAGACGCCCGATCCGACCACCGTCGAGATTTCCGGCAACGACCGTCAGAAGGTCGGGCAGCTCGCCGCCGAGATCCGCCAGTGGCGCAAGCCGGAGCCCTACAAGGGCAAGGGCATCAAATATCGCGGCGAGTATATCTTCCGCAAAGAAGGCAAGAAGAAGTAGCCATGGCGAAACTGACCCTCTTCGAAAAGCGGCGCCAGCGCGTCCGCACTTCGCTCCGCAAGCGCGGCGCCGCTCGCGCACGGCTGTCAATCCACCGCTCCGGGCGGCACATCTACGCCCAGGTGATCGACGACAAGGAAGGCCGCACGGTCGCTTCCGCCTCGACGATCGAGAAGGATGCGCGCGGCTCGACCGGCGCGACCGTCTCGGGCGCTCAGGAGGTCGGCCGCAAGGTCGCCGAGCGCGCCAAGGCGGCCGGCGTCACCCGCGTGGTCTTCGACCGCGGCGGTTTCCTCTTCCACGGCCGCGTCAAGGCCCTCGCCGACGCCGCGCGCGAAGGCGGATTGGAGTTCTAAATGGCTGACGAAAACACCATCGAAGGCACCGAGGTCCAGGTCGAGGCCGTCCCGGCTGCCGAAACCGGCGCTCCGGCCCGCGAAGGCCGCGGCCCGCGCGGCGGCCGCGGCGGACGCGGCGGCGGCGGACC